>NZ_JAHLRI010000039.1:0-20042 GCF_018919685.1 Enterococcus sp. S183_ASV_20 | reverse complement strand
TGATCAATTCCTGTATGATTAGGGTAGCGATATTTCGTTTCGTCAATCGTCCAATCAAACGCTTCATCTCCTAAAATAGCGAAACGTTGTTTTCCTCCCGGCATCGCATCTGCCACAGATAACCCTTTACCATCGGCTAAGTAAGCCCCTTCTAATTGATTGGCTGCGGTCGCACCGCCCCATAAAAATCCTTTTGGAAATTTTGTCGTTGTTGTCATACTTGTTCCTCCTCCAATTGTCTTTTATTTAATAATGGCTAAAAAGTCTTCACCATGTAACACGTCTGTTTGGTTCATATCCAAAACATCTAAATAATCATTCGTATTCGTTACCACAATCGGTGTAACTACTGGATAACCAGCTTCTTTAATGACAGCAATATCAAAAGTAACCAGCAAATCTCCTTTTTTAACAGAATCACCTTGTTTCACTGATAATTCAAAGCCTTTACCATCTAATTCGACCGTATCCATGCCAATATGCATTAATAATTCAACGCCCTCTGTTGTCGTCAAGCCAACAGCATGTCCTGTCGGAAATAATGTGGTGATTTCACCATCTGCGGGTGCATACAGTTTGCCTTCAGTCGGCTCAATTGCAACACCTTTTCCTAAAGCACCTGAAGCAAAAACAGGGTCTTGTACTTTTTCTAGCGGTAAAATTTCACCTTGAAGTGGACTTGCTAAAATAATTTTGTCTTCTTGATTCGTTTTTACAGGTGCCACCATCTTATCAGTTTCTGTTTTTTCAGTTGCTGTTTCTGGATTAGGTTGATCTTCAAAACGTAAGACAAACGTTAAGACAAACGCAATGATAAAAGCAATTCCGGCACCAATTGCACCAGTAATCATCGGTGCAGTATCTTTTGTCTCTGCAGGAATAAACCCAGGTAAGCTCAACATACTAACCAAGCCAAACGTAAAGTTTTTCACGTGATTCATAGCCACAAATGCACCACCGATACCGCCACCAATACAAGCTGCAATAAATGGTTTTTTCAATGGTAAAGTCACGCCATATACAGTTGGTTCAGTAATTCCAAAAATAGTCGTAATACTTGAAGACAAAGCCAAACCTTTTAATTTCACATTTTTTGTTAGGAAAAAGACAGCTAAAGCAGCCCCGCCTTGTGCAATAACGGCTGGTAATAACATTGGTACCATCGTATCGCCACCTTGTGTTAAGTTTAACATCATAATTGGTACAAAGCCCCAATGCATACCAAACATTACCAAGACTTGCCACAACGAACCCATTAATAACCCTGCGATAATTGGACTAAAAGCGTAAATTGCGTTGTATCCTTGTCCCAACCAATCGCCGATGACCGTCCCGATAGGACCAATAGCTAAGAAGGTAACAGGTGCCATAATAAGGAACACAGCTAACGGAACGCAGATAATTTGTAGAAAACTCGGAATTACTTTTTTGAAGAAACGTTCCACATAACTTTGTGCAAAAACAGCCAAAATAATTGGTAAAACCGAAGAAGTATAGCCACTTGGCCCAATAATCACTGGAAGACCAGCAAAGCTAATTGTTTTGCCTGCTAAAGCAGTAATGCTGGGATGAACCAAGGCCATCGCCAAAGCAACCGCTAAAAAGGGATTAGTATTGAATTTTTTAGCAGCCGTAAACGCTAACATAATTGGTAAGAAAGTAAATAAGCCATCTGCAATCGAAAAGAGAACAAGATATACGCCTGAAGTGTCAGCTAACCAGCCCATAGTTACAGCTAATGTTAAGAAGCCTTTTAGAACCCCAGCGCCGGCCATTGCACCTAAAAACGGTGTAAAAATAGAAGAAATAATATCAATTAAACGGTTAAAAATATTTCCGCCACTTTCTTTTTCTCTATTATCAGAATCATTACCTAGTCCACTGTTGGCCATCAAATCCTTATAGACATCACTAACGTGACTGCCAATAACCACTTGATATTGTCCTGCACTTTGAACTACCTGAATAACATCTGGGTCAGCATTCAATGCAGCTGTATCTGCTTTATTCTCATCTTTTAATTTAAAACGTAAGCGTGTAGCACAGTGAACAACACTATTAACGTTGCCTTCGCCCCCAACAGCTTTTAACACACGTGCTGCAATTTCTTGATTTTTACTCATCTCTAGATCCTCATTTCCATTAATTTTTAATATCAAAAAAACCTACATTGAAAAAGAGCCAGATCCTTCTCTTCACAGCTGCGCAGTCTGCGAAAATCGTTATCGGTTTTTTCAATCTAGGTTTTGCCTGCATTATCAGTAACAATCCGCGATTATTGGTTGTTATGCTTTTTTATCATTAACCACTCTTTGGATATGAATGGTTAAATAAATCATTTCCGCTTGATCAATTGGTCGATCATAGCTTTTTAATAAATACTCATTAATACGTTGGACCGCTTGAAACGCCTTAGGATACTTTCCTTGGACCAATGCAAAAAGAAATTCGTCCTCCTCATCATGCGCTTCTTGTTTTAAATAACGTTGCGCAAAATATTGAAGATGTGTAACAATTCGTTGATAGTTCAATGAATCTTCATCAAACACCTGTCCAAAGTAGCGACTAATAATCGTTAAAATATCACGAACCATCTTGGTTGCTTCCATGGTAACTTCCATATTGCCATTTCCTTGTTCAGCATTCACAATATGAAAAGCAATGAAGCCCGCTTCATTTTCTGAAAATTGAACCCCTAGCTTTTCAGCAATAATCGCTAATGCTTGCTTTGCGATTTCAAATTCTTTAGGATAAAATTTGCGTGTTTCGAATACAAGAGGATTCGGAATATCAATTCCTTCTTTGGCTCGAAGTAACGCATAGTGAATATGATCCGTTAAAGTTAAATAAATATTTGATGAAAGCTCAATCGCTAGCGTTGTTTCTGCTAAATCAACGATTTGTTTGACGACTTCTACTTCTTTGGTGGGGACGTCTTCAAACAGCTGCTGGAATTGCCCTGCCATAGCGGAGTCCTTTAACACGAATTCCTTTTCAACATAATCTGGATTGATCGTGTCTCCAATCTTCTTTTGAAAGGCTAAGCCGCGTCCCATATAAACAATTTCTTCGCCTTGCTCATTTCTTGAAAGCACGACATTATTATTTAAAACTTTTTCAATCCTCATGATGAATGCAACCTCACTTTTTTATAAAAAAAGCCCAGAATCCCTCCACTGATTGTGTTAATGGAAGACTCTGGTTTTGCCTGCAAAGCAGTAACAATCCTTATTTACAAAGTAATAATAGCATGCTTTTTTTTAATATGCAAGCCTTTCCAAAAAAATATTTTTATTTATTTTTTACTCTTTTGATCCATTTTAAAAAAAAGTTTACTAAAAGTAAAAAAAAGACTTGCTTTCTCTTACTTTTTATTAGTAAAATAGAGATGTTGAATTTTTAAACTATTTATTTTAAGGAGATTACACAATGTCAAAATTATTAGTTGTTAAAGCACATCCATTAACAAAAGAAGAATCACGCTCAGTTCGTGCGTTAGAAACATTTTTAGCTTCATACCGTGAAACAAATCCATCAGACGAAATCGAAATTTTAGATGTTTATGCACCAGAAACAAACATGCCGGAAATCGATGAAGAATTATTATCTGCTTGGGGTGCACTTCGCGCTGGCGCAGCATTTGAAACATTAAGCGAAAACCAACAACAAAAAGTGGCTCGTTTTAATGAATTAACTGATCAATTTTTATCTGCCGACAAAGTAGTAATTGCTAATCCAATGTGGAACTTAAACGTACCGACACGCTTAAAAGCTTGGGTAGATACAATCAATGTTGCTGGAAAAACATTCCAATATACTGCAGAAGGACCAAAACCTCTAACAAGTGGTAAAAAAGCCTTACACATCCAATCAAATGGCGGCTTCTACGAAGGAAAAGATTTTGCTTCTCAATACATTAAAGCGATTCTAAACTTTATTGGTGTTGAGCAAGTTGACGGATTATTCATCGAAGGAATCGATCATTTCCCTGATCGCGCGGAAGAACTTTTAAATACTGCCATGACCAAAGCAACTGAATACGGTAAAACATTCTAAATTTTCCGAGTGATTTACATCAAAAAGAGACAAGCAGTTCGTTCACTGCTTGTCTCTTTTGTTACGTAGATTCTTGTTGATCTGGCTTATCTTCATCATACAAACCGGAAACAATTTGGTACCACTCAAAAATGTGTGTAATTATCACCTTAGCTGCGGCATAAACAGGAATTCCTAAAATCACCCCGACAATCCCAAATAGTTTACCAGACGTTAATAAAACAACCAAAATGGTGACTGGATGAATGGATAACTGACTGCCTAGGACAAGTGGTGAAATAAACCGACCTTCGACCGTTTGCTCAATGGCAAAAACAATCAAGACTTTAATTAACAAAGCTGGCCCACTGACAATTCCTAAAAAGACTGCTGGAATCATGGCTAAAAATGACCCTAAATAAGGGATTAAATTTAAAAAGCCTGCTGCAATACCTAAAGTGACTGCATAATCTAAGCCAATGACAGAAAAACCAATCATAAACATAATTGCCACTGCGAAAGCGACAGTTAATTGTCCTCTAATATAAGAAGAGACTTGATCATTGACTTCTGCAAGAACTTTTAAGGTTGGTTTACGCATCTTCACTGGTAAAAACTTCATTAAATATGGCGCTAAGTTTTTGCCATCTTTCAGTAAATAAAATAGAATAAAGGGCATCGTAATGATGGCGACAAAGATCGTAGCCACCGCCCCAAAGAAATTACCAATTCCTTGTACTGTGAACGTTGAGACGTTTTTAATGATGGTACCTAACGAGCTGACAACTTTATCGCCTGCCGCTTCAAGTTGTTCTCTAAATTGCGCGAAAAGTGGATCACTTAATATTTCCTGCGATTTTTGATCAATTGTATCAATATATTGAGGAAAATGATTCACAAAGCTGACAGATTGCTCACGAATTTTAGGAACGATTACAATACCACCCCAAATGAGTAGTGCCACAATTAAAATAAATAGGCCGATAATACTCCAGACACGTGAGATTTGTTTTTTCTCTAAATAATCGACAATCGGATTTAATAAATAATATAAAATCCCCGCCATAATTACTGGTAAGCCGACAACGCCGAAAAACTGCCAGACGGGCTTAAATAAATAAGAAACTTTCGTAAAAGTTAGAATAATTAACAGCACCAATAAGACAATCAGTAAGGCTGTTACTACTTGATTATTTAAAAACCAACGCCAAAACCAAGACAGGCGTTTATCAGTCGTTTGTTTTTTATCCATTGATTCACGCTCCATTTACTAAATAATCAATTGTTGTTCCAATGGTTATCTTTGGTAACTGATGGGGCGTTAAATAAACACCATTTCGGATAACATCATCCTCATCGGTTGGTGCATCAGCAAAGATTAAAGTGCTGTGAGCGATACTTTGCAAGTTACTATTGGCAAAAGAACCCACTTTTGTAATTGTATAGTTTGTATCGCCAATTTTCAGATGATCTCCTTCTGCCAAGGTAACTTGGTCTTTTTCTGGGAATGATTGAATAACTGCATGTTGCTTCAAGGTATCGGTAGCAGTTTCTCCAAAAAGAATAATCATTTTTTCTGAATCATCGATTGCATGTTTGCCTATTTCTGTTACGGTTGCTTGCATCTTCCATCCCACTCCTTCATTATCTTACTTCTATTATTATAGCATAGAATAAAATAGATATTCAGGAAAAAGAAAAGGCGGTGAACAATCGTCAATTGACTTTTGTTCACCGCCTTAAAATAAGTTTTTATTTAAAGAAGTTCATAATATGAGTCCAAATTTTTTCATCAAAGACATCCATTGGATTCCCATTTCCAATCAAACCATAACCAATCATTGTTCCCACAACAAATAAGATAATGACTAACGAAATGACCACTAGAATTTTCAATAATGTTACTAAAATATAACGAAATGAACTCATACGTTTGACTCCTTTAGATTACTGTCGTTGCTTGTTTTTCTTCAATTTTTTCATCATTGACACGTTCAACGTTCGCGCCTAATTTTTGAAGTTTTTTATGGAACTCATAATAGCCACGATCTAAATATTTCAAATTAGAGACACGTGTAATGCCATTTGCACGTAACCCTACTAAAATCAATGCGGCAGCTGCCCGTAAATCAGTGGCTTCCACTGCTGCTCCTTGTAACTCGTTGCCACCATTAATAACGGCAATGTTGCCGTCAATTTTTAAGTCAGCGTTCATTCGACGCATTTCCTCTAAGTGTTGGTAACGATTTTCAAAGACTGTTTCTGTCACGATGCTTGTTCCTTCAGCAAACATTTGGATCGCTGTCATTTGCGCTTGCATGTCTGTTGGGAAACCAGGATGCGGCATTGTCTTAACATCTGTTGGTTTTAGATGTTTTGGTCCAATTACACGGATGCCGTTTTCTTCTTCTTCAATGATTGCACCCATTTCAGTTAATTTAGAAATTAGCGGACGATTATGTTCAGAAATTGCTTCTTCAATTAAAACATTGCCCTCAGTCATTGCTGCAGCTACCATGAACGTACCTGCTTCAATTCGATCTTGAACGATTGAATGCTCTACGGCATGTAATTTATCGACGCCTTCGATACGCATCGTTTCTGTTCCAGCACCGATAACATTGGCACCCATTTTGTTTAAAATGTTTGCTAAGTCAACGATTTCAGGTTCACGAGCAACGTTTTCAATGATGGTTGTTCCTTTCGCACGAACAGCAGCCATCATAATGTTTTGCGTAGCGCCGACACTTGGGAAGTCTAAGTAAATAGTGTTACCGATTAGTTCATCCGCAATTGCTTCAATATAACCATTTTTTTGGATGATTTTTGCACCTAATGCTTGGAAGCCTTTTAAGTGTAAATCAATTGGTCGTTTCCCAATGGCACAGCCACCTGGCATTGCCACTTTGGCATGGCCATTACGAGCCAATAAAGGTCCCATTACAACGATAGAAGCACGCATTTTACTAACGTACTCATAGTTTGCTTCGATCCCTAAAGGTTGTGTTGCGTCTATTGTTACTTCATTCGCGTCTTCATCAAAATCAATGGCTACATTCAAATGCTTAATTACTTGATTCATTGTAAATACATCAGATAAAATTGGTACATTTTTTAAAGTAGTAACGCCTTCTTCAGCTAAAAGAGTAGCTGCTAAAATTGGTAAAACAGCGTTTTTGGCGCCTTCAATTTTTACAGTTCCTTCTAATTTTGTATTACCACCATGAACAATAATTTGTTCCATTTTGTTCCCCCCAAAAAAATGAGAATAGGTATTCCTATTCAAAATCTTTACTATTATACCATTATTCAACTAAAAATTGTACCTTTTTTTATTTTTCAATTTTTAAGGAAAATACACAATGAAAAGATTTCGACAAAGCGCAATCAATTCTAAAGCAAACGAGCTAACTGTGTATCCGATAGCGATGGCGAAAAATACCATCAGCATTCTAATTTGCGGTGTAAATTGGGTTTTGAAAAATTGCTCAATACGCAATGATTGCAACGCCCAAAAACTTATGTAAATGAACATAAGATGACTAACGATTCGAACAATAGCATCTACTCCATAGTATTGCATAAGGAGCCTCCTTTTTTCTAACGTAGGAACATTTTATCACAAAATAATAAAAACCGATAATTAATCCACTTGAAATGCCAAAATTTGACACTATTTATTAAAAAATACGAAGAAATAGAGTTTAAGGCAACTGACTCAATAGCAAGCGCCTTAAACTCTACAAAAGTGACTGAATCCTTCAGCCTTTTTTACCCATGTTTCGATACGTTGATCCGGTTGATTGCACGATGCAAAGCAACAGTCGCACGACGTAGTTGATCGCGGTCATCTTTTGCTTTGGCTTCTTCAATTAAACGTTCTGCTCGTTGTTTTGCTCGTTCAGCACGAGGTACATCGATATCTCGTTCACGTTCGGCACTATCGGCAATAATAGAAACGACATTATCACGGACTTCCATGATACCACCATTTACAGCTACCCAGTCAACATGTGTATCTGAATCGGTCCGTTTGATGCGGACTTCATCAATCGCTAGCGGAACGATGATTGGCGCATGTTTTGGTAAAATACCAATTTCACCATCTGTTGTTTTCGCCACAACGATTTTTGCATGGTGGTCATAAACTAGACCATTAGGCGTTACTACATTCACAGTAAGACTATCCATTGTGTTTGCCGCCTTTCTAGTAGTTTAATTGTTTCGCTTTTTCGATGGCATCTTCAATTTTACCGACACTACGGAAGGCTTCTTCTGGCAGATTGTCATGTTTACCTTCAAGAATTTCTTTAAAGCCACGAACTGTTTCCGCAACTGGTACATAAGAACCAGGTTGACCTGTAAATTGTTCAGCAACGTTAAAGTTTTGAGATAAGAAGAATTGAACACGGCGTGCGCGACCAACAAGTACTTTTTCGTCATCTGATAATTCGTCCATCCCTAAAATAGCGATGATATCTTGTAATTCACGGTAACGTTGTAAAATATGTTGCACTTCGGTAGCCACTTCGTAGTGTTCTTCTCCAACAATTTCAGGAGCCAAGGCACTAGAAGATGAAGCTAACGGATCTACCGCTGGATAAATCCCTTGTTCGGTTAATTTACGTTCCAAGTTAGTTGTTGCATCCAAATGGGCAAACGCTGTTGCTGGCGCTGGATCGGTATAGTCATCGGCTGGAACATAGATTGCTTGAATAGAGGTAATTGATCCTTTTTTCGTTGAAGTAATCCGTTCTTGTAATTGTCCCATTTCAGTCGCTAAGGTTGGTTGGTAACCAACGGCTGACGGCATCCGACCTAAAAGGGCAGAAACTTCTGAACCGGCTTGGGTGAAACGGAAAATGTTATCAATAAATAATAGCACGTCTTGTCCTTCCACATCACGGAAATATTCAGCAATCGTTAACCCAGTTAAGGCCACACGCATCCGTGCACCTGGTGGTTCGTTCATTTGACCAAAAACCATGGCTGTTTTTTCAATAACGCCTGAATCTTTCATTTCATAGTACAGGTCGTTCCCTTCACGTGTCCGTTCACCAACACCAGTAAAGACGGAAATCCCTCCATGTTCTTGGGCAATATTATGAATTAATTCTTGAATTAAGACGGTTTTACCAACACCGGCACCACCGAAAAGTCCGACTTTACCACCTTTTAGATAAGGTGCTAATAAGTCAATAACTTTAATCCCTGTTTCTAAAATTTCATTACTGGTACTTAATTCATCAAATGCTGGCGCTTTTTTATGAATCCCACTACGTTCAGCATCTGCAGGGAATGGCGCTTCTAAGTCAATTGTGTCTCCTAAAACGTTAAACACACGACCCAATGTATCTTTACCAACAGGAACTGAAATTGATTTTCCTGTATCGATAACTTCCATTCCACGTTGTAAACCATCTGTCGATTCCATGGCGATAGAACGAATCACTCCATCACCTAGTTCTAAAGCGACTTCAAGTACTACTTTTTGTTTTGCTTCGCCATTTTTATAAACGACTAAAGCGTTGTTAATATCGGGTAAGGATTGATCTAATGAAAATTCCACGTCAACAACGGGACCGATTACTTGAACAATCTTTCCTGAACTCATAATTTCTTTCCTCCAGTCTTCATAAAGTCACACGCTTTGAACGTTTTTATAAACGTTCAAACGTAAGACTAGATTATTCTAGTGCAGCTGCACCAGCAACAATTTCTGTAATTTCTTGGGTAATCGCCCCTTGACGAGCACGGTTATAAGAAATTGTTAAATCGCTAATAATATTTTGCGCATTGTCAGTGGCTGTTTTCATGGCGGTCATCCCAGCAGCATGTTCTGCTGTTTTCGCATCAATGATCGCCCCATAAATTAAGCTTTCTGCATATTGTGGTAATAATTGATCCAAGATTGCTTCAGGTGAAGGCTCTAAAAGATATTCTTGTTCGTAAGAGGTCGCCTCTGATGGATCTAAATCAGTAATTGGCAACATTTTTTCCACACGAAACTGACTCGTTAGTGAGTTAACGTGGTGATTATAACAAACATACAATTCATCAAACACTTCGTTTTGGTACATAGTCGTTGCCGTTGTCACAATCTTACGGACTTCTTCAAACGTTGGTTGATCCGTTAAGCCTCTTAGCTCATAGGAAACATCGATTCCGCGTGCTTTAAAGAAATCCGCCCCTGTACCACCAATGGCGATTAAGGCATATTCTTTATTAGAATCATGGTCTTCTTGAATCATACTCATGGTTTGTTTTAAGATTGAGCTATTGTAGCCACCAACTAACCCTTTATCAGAAGTGATAACGATATAGCCTGTTTTTTTGACAGGTCGTTGTGCTAACATCACATGATAGCTCCCTTCACTAAGAGAAGATTGTTCTGTTTCACGTAATTCACTTAACTGAGCAGCTACTAAATGCGTAACGACACTACGAATTTTTGAAGAATATTCTTGAAAGCTTTTAGAGGCGCCTTCTGACTTGGTCAATTTGGCTGCAGAAACCATTTGCATCGCTTTGGTAATTTGGCTTGTCTTTTTTGTTGATGCAATGCGTTGTTTGATTTCGTTTAATGAAGCACCCAATGTCGCTCACCTCTCTTATGCGTTATCGATTTTTTCTAAAGCTTCTTTGGCTGAATCTCCGCTGTTGTTTGCCGCTGCAAACATTTCAGAAAACTCTGTAATCGCTGCATCTAATGCATCAGTATCTGGTAAGTCTTTCGTTGTACGAATAGTTTCCAATAAGTCTGCATGTTTGCCATCAAAATAATCGAATAAATCTTGTTCAAAGTGTAAAATTTTATCTACGCTCACGCTATCTAAAAAGCCGTGTGTTAACGCATATAAAATTAAGACTTGTTTTTCTACAGGCAGTGGCGCATGTAGTTTTTGTTTTAAAATTTCTACCGTACGACGACCACGGTTTAATTTAGCTTGTGTTGCCGCATCTAAATCAGAGCCAAATTGTGTAAAGGCTTCTAACTCACGGTAACTAGCTAAGTCTAAACGAAGCGTTCCGGCAACTTTTTTCATTGCTTTGATTTGCGCTGATCCTCCGACCCGAGAAACAGATAACCCAGCATCAACGGCTGGACGAGTGCCTGCATAGAACAAGTCGCTTTCTAAGAAAATTTGTCCATCAGTGATTGAAATAACGTTTGTTGGAATATAAGCAGAAATATCGCCTGCTTGTGTTTCAACGAATGGCAAGGCTGTCATTGAACCGCCACCTAATTCATCACTTAATTTAGCTGCACGTTCTAATAAACGTGAGTGTAAATAGAAGACATCCCCTGGATAAGCTTCACGACCTGGTGGACGGCGTAATAGTAGAGAAAGTTCACGATAAGCCACGGCTTGTTTTGATAAGTCATCAAAAATAATTAAGACATGTTTGCCGTTATACATGAATTCTTCACCCATTGCAGTTCCTGCATATGGTGCAATGTAAAGTAATGGTGCTGGTTGTGAAGCCCCTGCAGTCACAACGATTGTATAATCTAAGGCACCAAATTTACGAAGTGTTTCTACTTGGTTACGAACAGTAGATTCTTTTTGACCAATCGCTACATAAATACAAATTACATCTTGTCCTTTTTGGTTAATAATTGTATCAATTGCAATCGATGTTTTCCCTGTTTTACGGTCTCCAATAACTAATTCCCGTTGTCCACGACCAATTGGTACTAGGGCATCAATGGCTTTTAAGCCAGTTTGCATTGGTTCAGCAACAGATTGACGTTGCATAACACCGGGAGCTGTTGCTTCCACAGGACGTGTTTTGTCTGTTTTAATTTCGCCTAAACCATCTAATGGTTGACCTAATGGATTAACAACACGGCCAATCAAAGCTTCCCCAACGGGTACTTCCATGATTTTGCCTGTGCGTTGTACTTTATCTCCTTCACGAATGGTTTCAAAATCGCCAAGGATAATAATCCCTACATCATTTGTTTCTAAGTTTTGTGCCATTCCGTATGAACCGTTTGAAAACTCAACAAGTTCTCCACTCATGGCATTTTCTAAACCGTGGGCGCGGGCAATTCCGTCACCGACGTAAGTGACTGTTCCAACTTCTTCAACAGCAAGCTGTTGTTGATAGTTTTCGATTTGTTCTTTAATCAAGGCACTGATTTCTTCTGCTTTGATAGCCATTCAATTCACCTCTTTGTAGTCCTAAAGATTATTTTAATAACTTCTGCTGCATATGTTCTAATTGTTTGCGGATGCTGCCATCGATTACTTGATGGTTTGCTTCAATAACCACTCCGCCGACAATTGACGGGTCAATTAAATTGACTAAATGCGCTTGTTCATACCCTAATAATTGGGCAGCTTTTTCTTCCATTGCTTGATGTTGTTCTTTTGATAAAGGAATGGCTGTTGTCACTGAACCCAAAATTAGTCCTTGGTGCTCATCATAACGTCGTTCATATTCATCAATCATCAAGAGCAGATCGTACATGCGACGATATTCGTAAACCACTCGCAAAAAGTTTTGCATCATTTCACTAAAACCTGTTACTAGTTTTTCCATGATGCTGTCTTTTTCATAAGGCTCTAAGCGATCATCACTTAAAATATCGCCAATACCAGGTACTTGGTGATAGACTTCGCGAAGCGTCAATAATTCTTGATAAATTGCTTCAGCTTGGTTCTTTTCAACTGCCAACTCAAACAAAGCCTTGCCGTAGCGTTTACCAACTGTATATTTATCTAGTTTCATTTGCTTTACCTAAACTTTCAATATAAGAATCAATCAATGCTTCATGTGCATCTGGTGTTAATTCTTTATTTAAAATTTTGGCTGCAATTTGAAGAGAAAGATCTGCCACTTCATTTTTTACTGAAGACAATGCTTCTTCACGTTCTTGAGAAATATCTGTCCGAGCTTTTTCGCGTAAGCGAGTAACTTCCGCAGTTGTTTCTTTTAATGTTTTTTGGCGAGTCTGTTCTCCACTTTCTTTCGCGTTTTTAATAATTTCAGCTGCTTCTGATCTGGAAGAAAGTAATTGTTGTTGACGTTCTTTTTCCATTTTCGCTGCTGCTACGCGAGATTGTTCTGCAGAGTCTAAATCGTTGGCAATTTTTTCTTCACGTTGTGTCAAAATATCTACGATTGCTCCCCATGCATATTTCTTTAATAAGAGCATCAAGATTAAAAATGCACCACTGACAACAATCATCGTGCCTAGTGTGGTACTAGGAGCCGTTTCACCGACTACCAATGTAGTAAGTAGCATGAAGTCTCAACTTCCTTTCCTGCAAAAATCGATTTAGCTTCTTCAACTGCTTTATCACCAGCTATTGAAAAGGCTAAAGATAGAAGAAAGCAGTGACGGTCCCGATAATAATCAGCGTCCTGCCTCCATTTTATTGCTTATCTGAATAAAAGTAATAAAGAAACAACGACACCTAAAATTGGCACAGCTTCGATTAAAGCGACCCCGATAAACATTGTTGTTCTTAATTGACCAGACATTTCTGGTTGACGAGTCATTGACTCGATTGTTTTTGAAATAACTTGTCCGTTACCGATAGCGGCTCCGATAGCTGAACCGAAAATTGCAATTGCTGCTGCGATAAAATTTAATCCTTCCATTGTGTAAAATCCTCCTAAAAGATAATTTTTGTCCTTCGTATTTCTTGATTATTCTTCTGTTTCAATTTTGTGTGACATATAAACCATTGAAAGTGTCACAAAGATAAACGCTTGGATACATCCAATAAAGATTGAGAATGCTACCCAAATCATTTCTAGCGGAATTGCTAGTGGGATAACCCATAATCCGACGCTTGCTACGGTTCCAGCAATTAAGCCCAATAGAACTTCGCCGGCAAAAATGTTTCCGTACAAACGCAAGCCTAATGTTAATAGATTCGTGAATTCTTCCATTAATTTTACCGGTAGTAAGAAACCAACGGGTCTTAAATAACTATTAACTAGATAGCCTTTAAAACCAAAGCGTTTCATACCAAAGAAGTGTGTTAAGACAATCATCATCATCGCTAACGTTAAGGTTACGATTGGATCGGCGGTTGGACTTTTCCAAACGCTGAGATCGTCGCCCACAACGATTTTTGTAACGAGACCCAAGATGTTTGAAACAAGTACAAACATGAACAGGGTAAACGCCATTAAATGAAAATTGCTCACTTCTTTACGAGGTAAATTGTCTGTAATGATTCCACGAATAAAATCCACTAACCATTCGATGACCGTTTGTTTGCCTTTAGGTCGTAGCTTCATATTTCTCGTACAAGCATAGACAAAGGCGAAAACAATGATACACGTCAACAGCACCATCAAAACAATGGTTCCATCAAACCAAATTGGTCCGATATTGAAGAGTAATTTCTTCTCTTCCAAATCAATTCACCTCTTTTCCAACAATCTTTCAGAAGTTTCATCCTACTCCTGAGTGATAATCCCTGGCAAAGCTATCGTACCACCACTTGTTGATAATTTACAAATAGTTTACTTTTAAAATTTCATGTGTTGAAAATTGGTTGGAAAACCTTTTCCATAAACCAATCTAATGCAGGGTGGTACTGCTTTCCGAAGCGATTAAAAAATGAATCATTTACATTCATTTACTCAACACTTACCAGATTTTACACCTAATCCGAAGAAAGGCAAGCAAATATGCGAAAAAGAATAAATTTACATTTTTAACGTCGGTTATTTTTTAATGTTCGGCTGATTTGTCGGTCAACTTCCTTACGTTTCAAGTCTTCACGCTTGTCGTACTGCTTTTTCCCTTTAGCTAAACCAATCAAAACTTTGGCATAGCCGTCTTTAATATAGACCTTCAAAGGTACTAATGTGATACCTGCATTTTTGGTTTCGCCGATTAACTTATTAATTTGTTTTTTGTGTAATAATAATTTTCTGGTACGTAATGGGTCATGATTAAAAATATTGCCTTGTTCATATGGACTAATATGAACATTATACAAAAAGGCTTCTCCGTTTCGAATTCGTGCAAAACCATCTTTTAAATTGATACGACCATTTCGAATAGATTTGATTTCTGTTCCTTGTAAAACAAGCCCAGCTTCAACCGTATCGATAATTGAATAATCATGTCTAGCTTTGCGGTTTTGTGCGATTAATTTTCCTTCCCCTTTTGGCATAAGCGACCTCCTCTACTTCTTCTTTTTCCCTTTTTTATTTTTTTGTTTCATTGCTTCTTTATAAAAAGGTTGTTTTTTGCCTTTGCCTTTTTTCTTATTTTTCTTTTTCTTACCATCAAATGATTCATCTTTTTTATTTCTTCGTTGATTATTTGAACGAGTTGAAGAATTGGCTTTGCCTTTTTTACGTCCTTTTGGTCCTTCGACTGGCGCGACTTCCTCAGCTGAAATCAATTCAAAATCAACTTCTCTTGTTTCTGGATCAGCTTTTTCAACACGGATTTGAACTTTCTGACCAATTTTCAAAGTCATTCCCGTCCGTTCACCAACTAACGCCATATGATTTTCAATAAAGTGGAAATAATCTTGTTTTAAGTTGTTCACGTGAATTAAGCCTTCTATTGTATTAGGCAGTTCCACAAAGATACCAAATTTTGTGACTGAGCTGATAATCCCGTCATACGTTTCTCCCACTTTATCTACCATAAATTCGGCTTTCTTCATGGCGTCCACTTCACGCTCTGCATCAACTGCGCGACGTTCCATACTTGAACTATGGTTGGCAATTTCTGGTAATGATTCGTTCCATTTTTCTTGATTTTTTTCAGATTGATCTTGGCTATAGCTGCGAATCAAACGATGCACAATTAAATCTGGATAACGACGTATTGGTGAAGTGAAATGCGTATAATATTCAGCAGCCAACCCATAGTGTCCATAGTTGTCTTCTGAGTATTTCGCTTGTTGCATACTTCTTAGCAACATCGTATTGATAACCACTTCTTCCGGCTTATTTTCAACTTGCTCTAAAACTTTTTGTAAATCTTTTGGTGAAATGTTTTCTTTTGTTCCTTTAACAAGAATGCCAAGTACTGCAGCAAAATCAAAGAAACGTTGCATTTTTTCTTCTTTTGGTTGTTCATGAATCCGATAAATAAATGGCAGTTTTAAGTCATGATAATGACGCGCCACAGTTTCATTCGCTGCCAACATAAAGGATTCAATTAATCGTTCACCCACGCCACGCGTGCGTAAAAGAATATCTTGGGGATGACCATTTTCATCAACTAGGACTTTGGCTTCACGATCTTCAAAAGAAATCGCACCACGGCGCATACGCATCTCTTCTAATATATGGTGCAGCTCGCCCATCTCTTTAAACATGGGAACTAGTTCTTTGTAGCGTTCTAACGTTTCAGGTTTTTGCTCTTCTAAAATTTCATTGACTGCTGTATAGGTCATTCGCTCCGTTGTTTGGATTACACTTTGGAAAATTTCATGCGAAATAACTTCTCCTTCTGGTGTAATTTCCATCTCACAACTCATGGTTAAACGTGGAACATGTGGGTTTAGCGAACAAATCCCATTTGATAATCGCTGCGGAATCATTGGCACAACTCGGTCTGTCAAATAGACACTTGTGCCACGTTCATACGCTTCCATATCCAATTGGCTTCCTTCAGTTACATAATAAGAAACATCTGCAATATGCACACCTAAAAAGAAATTGCCATTTGCTAACTTTTGTACCGTTACTGCATCATCTAAATCTTTCGCATCTTCTCCATCAATCGTCACAATCAACTGATCACGTAAATCCCGACGACCGACTAAATCGCTTTCTGCAATAGTTTCTGGTACTTGGTCCGCTTCAGCCAAAACTTCATCAGGAAATGCTGTGGGAATTCCATGAGCCACCACGATTGATAAAATATCCATTCCTGGATCATTTTTATGACCAATCACTTGTTTGACTAGTCCTTCCATACTCGTTGGATATTCTTGATCTGGATAATAGGTAATTTCAGCAATGACAATGCTACCATCTACTGGCTTAATCCCTTCAGGTGCAATTGATACAGTATACTGATTCAATTTCTTATCTTTGGGAATCATGTAGCCATACAGTCCCATTTCTGCCATTTCTTCTTCACTATATGCCACAAATTCTCCGACAACTTGGCTCACTGCTCGCTCTTTAATTTCTTTGACTTTACCTTCTGCGCCGCGATCTGAAAAAGGATCCGCATGTTGGATCACATCGATTAAAACCGTGTCCCCATCCATTGCAAAGTTCGTTGCCTCTTTCGGAATATAAACATCTGGTTCTTCAGGATCGATGGTCACGAAACCAAAGCCTCGTTCATTTGCACGAAACGTTCCTTCTATTAATAAGTCTTTCATTGGTAACAGGACTTTGCCTTTTTTGTTGAAACTAACTGACTTTTCTCGTTCCATTTGTGCAATGGTTTGCACTAAAATTTTAAAATCTGAACTTTTTTCTAAATTCAAGCCTTGTGCAATTTCTTCCATTGAAAAGCTTTTCTTTTTTTGGCTTTCCATGAAATGTAAAATTTGCTCTTTAATTGTTTGTTTTGTCATTATTTCTCCTCATTCCAAGGTAGTGTTGCTAAAAATTGCACCACATCTTGCTCTAATTGTTTGTGTTCTCCACTCACCGTAATGACATGTCCGCTGTTTGGGTACCATTGTAAGGTCACACGTGCTTGTGTTAGCGCTTGGGCCGTTTGATAGACGCCCATTGGCTCAATCATTTCATCTTTGCCAGCTTGCGCTAAGAAAAGAGGTGCGTGGATTTTGTTTAGTTTGTCAGCCGTCTGACTAGCAATCGTTTCAATCGCTCCTAATTGTTGTTTGACTCGTTGCTCAATCGATTGCAACCGGCTTTGTTGTTCCTCTGCAGGAACTTCTGCGATTTTCATCACGTTTTCTGCGTATAATACAAAATTTTCTGGGACTTTATTTGCGACAGGGTAGATCGGTGAACAGAAAAATCCACCACCAATTAATCCTGTTAATTGTTCCGTTAATGCATGCATACTGAAAATCCCGCCCATTGATAAACCAAAAATGGCAATTTCTTGATAGCCTCTTTCTCTCAAAAAAGCGACTGCTTCTTGTGTATCTTGCCACCATTGTTCCGTTGTTTGATCTAAAATATCTTCAGGAACTAGCGTGCCATGTCCTGAAAAATTAGGCGAATAGACAGTATAATTTTCTTTTTCTAAACGTCTGCTTAACATCCGTACATCATTACTGCTGCCAGAATAAGCGTGTAATAAAAGGACCGCCCGTTTTCCTTTTTCTGAAAATAACGGCTTCGGTAAATTGATTTTTTTTGCCACTTCGCTCACCTCAGCTTCATTCTATCATATTCTCAAAAGAAAACCTTCCGAAATGATAAGTTTCAAAGACTTTTTCAGAAAGAAAAAGAACAGAAAAATAAGTGTCCGCACTCATCTCTCTGTTCTAAACTTGTCTTTTTAAAAGATTACGTACTTATTTTGAAGATAAGAACGCCAAAACAAATAATAAAATCATCCAAATTGCGCCAAGAACTGCTGTTGAGCGTTGCATAACAGCTTCAAAACCGCGCGCTTTTTGCTTCCCAAATAATTTATCTGCACCGCCAGTGAAGGCACTTGCTGCACTGTTTTGTTTGCTTGGTTGCATCATAACAGTAATGACGATTAAAACAGATAAAATGATGACCAACGTTAAGATTAGATTATACATGCGTTAATTCTCCTTTTTATACAAATATGCGAAATTCATCTACTTTAATGTAGCATATTTTATCTGTAAACACCAGTGAAATTTAATGTCTTTCCCTATTTGTCTCTAATAGCAACAGCCGCAAGTAGGAATCAGATTTCTACTTGCGGCTGTTGCTAGTTTCTTCTTTATTTTCTCAATACGTCTCCGTATTCAGGTTTAGTATCAAATTCTTTTTTGGCAAATGGACATAGCGGAATAATTTTTTTATGCTCTTTTCTCGCTTTTTCAACACCGGCTAAAACAAGTTTTTCAGCTAATTTTTGTCCACGATAAGTTGGATCAACAAACGTATGGTCAATAATCATCATGCTTTCGCCAGCATCTGACCAAGTCATTTCACCAATTTCTTGGTTTTCATCGTTATATAGAGCAAAACGATTGTTTTCTTCTTTAATTTGCATATTCGTTCCCTGCTTTCCGAATATATTTTAGAGCACCACTTGGACATGAATCTACCACAATCATGTCATTTTCAACACTTCCGTTATCTGGAATAATCCATGGTTTCCGACCAACTTCAAAGACTTCTGGATTTCCGCGAACACAATTACCAATATGTTCACAAATATCTTTATTATAAAAGATATCAATTCCTTCCCCAGTATATTTACGGTAACCTTCTTTTAATAGTTGTTCTTCCGTGACTGGTTGCCCATCTATTTGGTTTCCTTTCATTGCACAATCTCTCCCCTGTAACTTATTAATATTAAAAACGTACCTTTATTTTACCACTAAGCTGGACATTCAGGCAATTAATTGTTCCACCTTACTTGCCAATTCGACGAGCACGCAAAGCAGATAAGATTGACACAGTGTCCACAACTTCTTGTAGCATAGCCCCGATTAGCGCCGGAATGATTCCAGTACTAGCAATTAGCATTAGTAAAACGCAGATAAAAATTCCGATTAATACAGATTGTTTGGCAATTTTCATGGTATCTTGGGCAATTTCGACCGCTTGGCTGACTTTACTTAAGTCATCTTTTAAAATAACAACGTCAGCAGTTTCACTAGCCGCAGTAGCTCCATGAGCGCCCATAGCAATACCTACGTCTGCAGCAGCAAGCGAAGGTGCATCATTTACACCATCCCCTACCATGATGACTGGATGGTTTTCTTTGGGCAATTCTTTTAGAATAGTTAACTTCCTGAATAATTCATAGCTTTAATTCTTTGGCACATTTTATTGAAATATGTATCACTAATATCCCTATCAACTGATTTTGACTAAAAAGTTACTTCAAACATTCACTGTTCAAAAATATTGAGGAATAAATT
>NZ_JAHLRI010000038.1:0-20800 GCF_018919685.1 Enterococcus sp. S183_ASV_20 | reverse complement strand
CTTTTAGGCATATCTGTAATAATTGGTGATTTTAAATCTATCAAAGAGCGACCAGCTATTCGCTCTAAACGTCTAAAGTTCTTCAACACATTTCTGGCATTCGCTTTTGTTTGTCGAAAATCTACTTCTCTTAGCAATTTAATCAAGTGAAATCGCTCCTTTTGTGGTATAATAATTTATAATAAACATATCATCATTTAAGAGTTGCTTAGCGGAAACTAAGTAGCTTTTTTTATTTATCCAAATATATATAAGTAATGCTTATCCTTTGCTCATCAGCGACTCTATATGATATAAATTATACTAAGAATACTATTCCAATAGCTATTCACTTCTCAGCCAGTCGGCGGAAACCGACTGGCTATTTATTTATCAAAATATTCATCACTCATACATGTTTGTAGTCAACAAATTATTGGTTGACTATAAAGAAAACAATAATAATTCTACAATATTTTACAATCTTCCATTCGTCATCTTTCACATCATCTTTATTCATTTGCTATTTTCCATCTAATAAATATTTTTGGCATAGAAAGTATTTTCAAATCTATTTTTCAATGGTATAATCACTTTAACTTTCTTGGGGATTTTATTTATGAAATAAATTTCCTCCTTTTCTACATTAACTTCTGGTAAACAGTTAATAGTAGTACACGTCTCTGCAAGAGATTTATTGTCGATTTTTAATCGGCTTTTTAATAGCACTTTATTTGGGGAAAGTGCTAACTCACACCTAAAGAACAACTGGCGGAAAACAGTTGTTTCTACCACATAAGTCAGCTAGTGGTCAGCTGGCTTTTTTTGTTGCCTTAAATTTCATAGTAATGTATTATTAATTGTCTCTATCTTAGATGAAAATGTATCTATAACTAGCTAGCGGAAACTAGTTAGTTTTTTTATACTATTTTTTGTTGGTTTTAAAACTACTTAGCCTTTTTATATAAATGTGAACGTCGAATAATTGAATATTAAATTCTTTAAATTTAAGCATCTTCTTTACTCGCTTTCTAACCGAATAATTCTCTTTGATCTGTTTACCCGTTTTACCCACTACACTTGTTCCTCCAAACTTGTAATTTCTAGTTCTGTTCGTGGTCGTATACTGTACAACTTTTGACAAACATCGTTTTTATATAAAATACCTTCGGCAGCATCAGTGACTGCTTTGAAATAATTATCCAAGTCAGGTTTCTTATCGCAATATTTCCACTATAATTCCACTTCTAAGCGTTTCTTTTTAGAACTTAATAGAGATTTAGGGGCAGCGATGTAAAACGTAATATGCGTAAAAATAGCCCCTTTTTCAATCAATTCTGGTTTTGTCTTTCGTAGATACGCTTTTACCTTTTGTTTATAGGCTCTCATAGCGCTATCTTCATAGGTTTGGACATAATTCCCACGCCTTGCAAACCTCGGGCGACTTTGTGGCTTTGGTTCAATTGGTAGGATAATTCGCATTATTTTCCCTCCAAGTATTCTTTTATTTGTCTATCAAGTTCAGCTTGCTCTTCTGGCGATAGCTTTTCTTCTTGCTGATTATTTGGTTCTTTTGCCCATTCTGGTAAATTTTCAGTCCTAACGTTTTGACGTTGGTAAGCCGCTCGTTGTTGACCACGTTCTTTTTCATTCTTGATTTCAAATTTTAGTTTTTCAAACTGTGTTCTTAGTTTAGAAGCACTTCTAATGTTTCCAAACCAGAATGAATTAGTCGGTAACCAATCAAGAACATAGTCAATTGCTGCAATAGTTTGTTGATCTCGTTCTTCGATTAGCCTAAACGTGTCAGCCCACTTTTCAATGTTCACTCTTTTCATTTCACTCGGAAAATCATTGATTAAATTATTTTGTAATTTTTGAGCAAGACGTAAATGTTCGTCAGAATATTTACAAGGAGATTTCTTTGGCTCTTCTTTATTATCTTTCTCTATACTCTTATCTCTATACTCTAACTCTATACTCTGGGCGACATTTTCAGGACATTCAGAGGACAATTTAGGGACATTGTCCACCTTTGACCTTTGCAAGCGTTTTTGTTTGGCTGCTTCTGTCTCAGATCCAACTAGTTCATTAAGTTGATTGATATATATTTCACCAGTATCGAGCAACTGTATTAGTCCTATTTTCTTAAATAAATCCATCGCAACTTTTACAGTGTCGACGGTGGAATTTGTGACCCTAGCGAGTGTCTCGGCATCGTAAGGGATTAACATGCTGCCAACGTTCCTTACTAACACCCCATCAGTTTTTAAAGATTTCAAACATAATTTTAGGTATATTAAGCAGTACTCTTTTCCGTTGGGTTGTTCTTCTAACCATTCGATTGTGTCTTCTTCAAAAAAGTTTTCTTTCAATTTAAGCCAGTAATAACGCTTTTTCTGTTTATCTGACAACGTATGCCCTCCTTCCATTTAAACTCCAATATGCAATTTCTTTATTGTTTCTTGATTTAATTTAATCCCTTTAACATGATATTTTTTCTTAAATGCTGTAATACCAATGTTGTGTTTTTCTGTGTGATGGCATCGACATAAACCAGCGTAAGTGTATTCTGTATGGTCAACGCTTTTTCTTTTGCGTCGACCTAGCGCTTTATCGAAATGGTCAATATCTGCACCAGTTTTGCCACAAATACAACAAACTCGGTTAGTGATACATTTATAAAAGTAATATTCTTGATTTGCTGGTAAAATGTCGTACCCTTTTTTGAAAGGAATATTATTTTCAAAGATGAAATTCAAGATAATGTTCGCTAAAATGGTTGCATCGTCCATTGTGTTCGTTGAGTCGTTTCTGAGGCTAATTTCATAGCCTTGTAACGCTTCAAACCTGAGATAGAACATTTCCTTTAACACTTCCGTTTCTTGCCCTGTGAAAGAGAATATGTCCTCTAGCATTGCAAAGATAAATCGACGTTGGGCAACACTAAATTTTCTCGGATCAATAAATCTTATTTCAACTTCTCTTGGCCCTGTATAATCAAAATACATGGTTTTTAATCGTTCAATATTTATTGCTTCGTTTATTACTGCTGTTATTGAGTTGTTTTTCAAACTCTTAATAACAGCAGAATAAACATTGTTTAGGTTCATTCAATCACTTCCACTTGAATCCCGTTATTAATAATAAAATTGTTTAGAGCAACTAACTTTTGATGCTCTGCTGTTAGTCTTAACGTAACTGTTTTCTCTTGTTGTTTTTTGCTGGTTTTTGGCGCTTTTTCCGTGATGATTTCACCTGTCGCAGTGTCAACCGTTTTATTGTTGATTGTTTCAGTTTTCAAAGCAGCAATGGCTTCGTCGTGTTCCCTTTTTGCTCTTTCACGTTCTTCTTGTTCTTTTTTTAAAGCAACGGCGGAATCAATTTCTTTTATCAGTTCTGGTGCAGTAGACCCTTTATCGATTAATGCGACCCAAGAAAACGAGTCAAGGCCAACTGCCTTAGCATAATTTTCAACAATGAGCTTATCGTTTTTGATACGCTCTTTTTCCTTTGCTGCTGAATACATTACTGTTGCGATGTCTTCAATAGTTTTTTTGGTTAATTCACCTTTAGCAGTGAAAGATGTTTTATTTAACCATGAATCCGAAATTTCAAATTCATTGATATCAACACCATAGTTTTCAGACATTTCAGCAATTACTTCTTGAAGCTTTTCGTTTCGTTTATTGCGTTCGGTTTCTTCATAAGACTTAATATTTTCATCGATGCTTGAGCGCACTAGATTGATTTTACCAGTATATTTTTTTATTTTGTCCTCGAATTTTTTTAAAGGTTCACTGTATTCTTTTTTTATATTTTTTCGTTGGTTTTCTAGTAAATCAGATACTTTTTTCAAATCTGCTCTAGCTTTTTTTGCGTCGGGAATATTCTCATCTGTAAAAATCATTGTTGAATAATGTTCAACAGCACTGTCGACAATCGAAGCTAGCTGCACTTCGTTTTGAATGGTAATTTCACTGGCTTTAAAATCAACACTAAACTGCAATTCTGTTGTTAATTCGTTTGTCATTAGTTTTGCCCCCATGTAATGTTTTCTTCTGGTTGTGGTTGGAATTGTTGTATCCATTGCTTCAGAACTTCCATAGCTTTCTTGAACATGCTAGCTGGCATATTTTCATTGACATCTACATTCAATTCTTTACTTAGCTCATTCCGCACATAGTCAAGTTCAGAATTCGATAACTCAGAAAGTTGTCGGATATGATCGTTTAACGTAGCTAACTGTTTACCGCTAATCAAATCAACTTTTGAAGTATCGCTGTTCTTTTCAGCTGCTGTTTGTCCATCATCGTCTTTATCTGCTGCAATTCCAAACGCTGCCGAAAGCGAGTAACGTCTTGCGTATGTCGTTAAACTTCCTAGCCCTTGTGGATTAGTGTCACTATTTGGGAATTCAAATGGACCATGAATGATATACTGCCCGCTTATGTGAGTGATAATTGTTGTGACTTTTAACGCATTATTTTCATTGACAACATTTTGTTGGAAATCAATTCCAATTTCAGATTCTTGTGCAGCTTTTCTAATTGCTTCTTCAATTGCTTTAAGAGTTGCATATTGGAAATTCATTCCACCTTTTTTCGTTGAGTATGCCACTTCTGCGTCAAATTTTGGTTGGATTAATTTGCTTTTCAGCTTATACATCCCATCAAAAAGTTTTTCTAAATTTTCACTGTAATTATTCATTTTGTTCCTCCTCTTTCAACAACGAAAGAACTTTTTCTAGCCCTTCAATTAATTCAACTTTTTTAAAATAAGCACTTTCATCTAAACTTTCGAATACTGATCTAACTTCTTCATCTTCGCTATCTTGGTAAACAGCAACATGATTATTAATAGCATCCTTTTCAAAAATCAGTGATCCATAAGGTGAATGATTATCAATTAAGACAATTCTTTGCATTGAATCCACTTCCACTCTCATGCTATAATTCTCCTATCAATTAATTTTGTTTGTGACTTTTTGCTTGCCGGCGGAAGTCACTTTTTTGTTTCTTGGATAAATAACGCTTCTGGAAATACTGCCTTATTTATCGCAGTGTCTGGATATTTTTCTTTCAGATTTTGAAATACCAGGGCTTTCGTTTTCTCGACAACATAAATTTTTAAACTATCTTTGCCAACCGCTTGAAACATCTAAATCCCTCTTCTCTCTTTTTGTTGCGCTATATATATCTGATTTTTTTGTTGCCGGTACCATAAATCAGCAAGTTTTTTGGTTTGCTGTAGTTTTTCTTTCCTTGTCATTTATTTACCTCTCTATCTTCAAGAGCTAAGTCATAAAATAATGTCCAAATAATGAACAATCCAATATACACATTTTGGATGATTGGATTAAAGTTTCCACCCACTAGCAGACCCAATCCGAAAACAATAAGCAGTACTGCAATTCTTCTTAAGTTATAAATTTTTCTCATTTCATTTCTCCTTAAATATGCATTCTATTTTGAATCTCTAAGTATCTTAAAAATTCGAGTTCTTTTTCAATTTGATAGGCTTTTCCTTCTGTTAGTTGCTCTGACTTTCTAAGTGCTGCTCGGTCGTCTTGTAGCTGTTTCCGCTCTTTTTTGATTTGGTTGAGTATCCAGCTTTCTTGTTCTATTGTATAAGCCATGTTGACACTCCTAACTTTGTTTGACTCCGATGAGACGTTCAGCCAGTTCTTTGTATGGGTCTGTGATATTCCGTTCCTTTAAAGATTCATGATATTTATCTTGGATATTTTCTTTAGACATTTAAAATCCTCCTTTGGTTATAATCTTTGATATAATTAGTTATGAAAGTGAGGTGATAATATGAATTTAAGCCAAGTACAAGCCGTATACTACCTTCTTTATGCGATGCAGTTTAAAGATAATGAAAAGAAAGAATTTTCTCTGGTTGTGAATTACAAAGGAAAACTTTTAACTGCTGAATTCTTGCCGTTGAATGACAGTAAAACGCATATTTCATTAGAAGAATTTGACTATGACTTTGATATTCAGAAAAAAACGATTAATGGTTGTTTAGCTACAGAACTCTTTTCAATTTGGAGAAGTTCTGTAGAAAGTCGTATATTTTCTACAAAACAAGCTTTTTCGCGTCCAGATTTACTACTAAAAAAAGTGCTTGATTTTGTTTCTGAAAACAGTTTGAAGTTCGAATCACAGAAACCTGTAACTACCCTAGTAAAAAATGTACATTTCCTAGAAAGTGGAACAAGACTAGACTCTATGTTGCTAGCTGATGACAACTTCGAAGTTTTATCAATTGAACTCAATAACAATGCTAAATTTATCGGATACTAATAAAATTTGATTCATATTGAAGCTTGTTATATGCCCATTGGAGACTTGCGTATGCGTCATCATACGTTAAGTCTCTATTTTTTAGTTCATCTAAAATTATTTTCCCAGCTTTTTCAGCTTCTTTTGAGAAACCAAATTTTTCAACGTCATTATTTCGCTTAAATTTTGATAAGTAATGTTCTTTTGTTTCGTCATATTTTGTTTTTTTTTCGTTATTCATTTTAAATTCCCTCCTATTCGATACCTAATATGCTACTTAACATATCTACTTTTTGATAAATAAGGTCTTGATAATCTTCAATCCCAAAATCAGCACTTGGGGTAATTTCTAGTAACTCCCGAATTTCATTAATAACACTTTTTACTGTCGGTTCTTCAGGAGCAATACCTTCGTATTCCATTTGTTCCTGCAACGTGTAGTAAACATCTTTTAATTTTTGCCCTTCCAGATTTACCAATTGGTTAGCTGATTCTTCAGAAATGATAGTACTTAAAAAGTTCCCTAATGCTCGTTTTTCTTCAATATCCATCCTAATTCTCCTTCCAGATTCCGTATTTAATGGCAAAATCTTTAACAACCGCTAAATAGATTTCTTTTAATCGTTTGTCACTATCGATCACATCTAATTTATTCATTTTGTCCCGCTTAGATTTGGAAACACCCTCACCAGCCATGCGGTTTTTTAAATTGGTTAAACGTGTTTTCAACGATGAGCCAGCTCGACGATCTACTTCGTCATAAATCGCTGTCTGTATTTCTTGATAAGCACCAAACTCGCCTTGTGTTTTTGCCATCTTGTTAACCAAGCTACGGCATTCTTTACGCCAATCAGTTGTATTTAAAGCGATAATATCCGTGATGTTATCCACCTTATGTTCAAGACGTTTGTTCGCGATTTCTTGTTTTGCGAGTGATTGGACTACGCTATTCATGAATTGTAGTTCTGGACTTAAAGTTGACGTGTCTAATTGTTCCTTGATGTGATTTTCCATTTGATTAAAAGCCTCAATATATTTCATTTTGAACTGCAATGCCTTTTGACCAGTGAACCCCATTGCTAACAAAGTGAAGCCGTCGCGATTCATAACAACTTGGCGATAGGATTGTTTGTTTTGTGGATGAATGTAGGTATCTTCGTAAAATAGGTCTGCGTAATTTTCCGCAACCCCCTCTTTTAAATCATCAATTGCTGCTAAAACATCTCGGTGATTTTTATTGAATGTCTCTGCAATTTGTAAACTACTTGTTACTGCTTGTTCATTTTTCATAATTACTAAGTCTGCCATTTTCTTCCTCCTGTAACGTTTATTTGTTTCGCTTATACTTGTTTTTTTCCCGCCAAACCAAAAATTCATCAAATTTCTGAATATGAATAATTGGCATGCATGATGTAACGAGTCTATAACCATCTTTAAAATCATTATGTTCCTTAAACTCTCTCAGCAGTTTTTGAAATGTTGGTTTGTGATGCTGATAGCCAAAATAAATAATTGCTTCATCTTTTGCCATCCACGCTTGCTGTACTTCGATAGTCTTTGCTAGTGTGATTTGTGACATTTCTTTTATTACCTCCTTTTTATTTGTTGCTTGAATTTTTAAGTTAACTGCTTATTTTTAAAGGTTAAAATAATAGACTTTTTCTTTTCTTCCAAATGTACGAAATTTTCGTATTCATTGCCTAAAAAAATATCATCATATTTTACGGCAAAGGCATCCATATATTTTTTTAGTAAACTATCTTTTATATTGGATGAATCTTTTTCCATATTTTGAATAGTTCTAGAAGTCACTTTAAACAAGTCAGCCAATTCTTCTTGAGTCAACCCATACTCAACTCTTAATTCTTTTAATGTTTTCATATCTAATCCCTCCTTTCTATGCTATAACTATAATACGATTTTTTCGTATTGTCAATAATAAAATTCGTTTTTTTCGTATTTATATATTTACATCCTTACGATTTTTTCGTATAATATGAAATATAAGGAGGTGTTATCGTGGAAGACAAACAACGTAATAAGATAATAGCAACTAACATAAAAAAGTATCTTAAAGAAAGTAATATTACACAAAAAAAATTAGCTGAAGAAATCGGAATATCTCCATCAACAATGAGCGATTATATGAATCTTAGGTCAAACCCTTCTCATGGTGTAATCCAAAGAATAGCTGATTATTTTAAAATCAAAAAAAGTGATATCGATACTACTTACAAAGAAAACAGTGACCCTTCATCTCTAGAATCTATTTATAATATTCTAGAGCCAGAAAGACAAAAAATTGTATATGAGACTGCTAAAGAGCAATTGGTGCAACAAAACAAAGCTTCTAATAATGTAGTTAACATTAACAAGAAAAAATACGATACTTTAGCTGCGCATTCACCAGATCCCAATAAAGTATTTACTGATGAAGAGAAATTTAAAATTAATCAATTTCTAGATAAAGTGGATGCTGATTATGATAAAAAGCAAAAAGAATGCAAACATCTTTTTGATGATGAATCAGATGATAAAGAATAATTTTCAGGAGTATTTTATGAACGAATATGAACTGTTGGTGTCAGAGGTACAGAAAAAAGCACCAGTTATTGAAACAGATTTGTTTCAATATACTGGATGCTATGGGTTGTACCGTGATGGTAGAATTTATATTGAAAAATCGTTGAGTCTAAGTGAAAAAAGAAATGTGCTAGCTGAAGAACTTGGTCACCATGATACTTCGTTTGGCGATATATTAAACCAGGATTGTTTAGAAAATCGCAAACAAGAACTAAAAGCTAGACAATATGCTTTAGAACAATTAGTCACTTTGGATGATTTAATTAAGTGTTCAGAATCAGGCTTCAGTAATCATTACACATGTGCTGAATTTTTAGGGGTAGACGTTGAAACGCTAAAAAATGTACTCGCCTATTATCGGCAAAAATTTGGTGATACCCATTTTTATAAAGGAAGAATTTTTGAGTTTAATGATTTATCAGTCATGATTTTAAATACAAATTTACAATAAAAAAGCCCCGTGCTACAACACGGAACTCTTTCCTCATTTATGAGAATTATTCAATAAATACATTATATCAGAAATGAGGAGTTTTAAAAATGAAAAAAAGGGTTATTTTAACTTCACTACTACTACCTATTATTTTTATATCAGGTTGTAGTGCCAGTGGTAACGATGATAAAACAAAAGAAGTGGAAACCCATGAAAAAAAACAAACTACCAAAATACCTGAAAATAAATTGGGAATAGATTCAAAAAAAATAATAGAATCTAATTTAAATGAATTGACCGAAAGTAAATATGAACTTACTAATAAGTATGATTCCTATCTGACATCAAAAAATCTAAAAGTTGAAATATTTAAAGAAAGTTTGTCACCGATTGCTTTTGCTTTGTTCACAAAAACCGATGAAAAACAGCCTTCTGCGCTAACCATTTTTTCTACTATGAGACTTGCAAATAGCGTAGTAGAAAAAAAGTTTGATGATTTAATTCTTGTTTTAGAAAATAGTATTCCAGATAATTCAAAAAAATATACTAGTAAATCTGAAAATTCAATAGATGATAATAAATTTGTCACTTTTGTTTTTAACAATGATTTAAATAGTAATGATTTAGACGAATTATTAGCAGATGTACTATCTGGTAAAGATAAAAAGGCGCAAGAAACAACTTCTTCTTCCTCACAATCTAGTAAAGTTCCTCTGGAATACACAAATGCAAAGATAAAAGCTGAAGAGTATATTAACCACAGCTCTTTTTCAAAAATTAGCTTATATAAACAACTTCAGTATGAAAAATTTTCTGATGAAGCAGCAAACTTTGCAGTAGAAAATATATCTACCAATTGGAATAAACAAGCAGTAAATAAGGCTAAAGAGTATATGGAAAGTATGGATATCTCTAAAGAAAAATTAAAAGACCAGTTGTTATATGAAGGTTTTACCGATTCGGAAATAACTTATGCCTTAAATAATATATAAAAGGACGTGTTTTACATGAAAGTAGGAATGCGTAAACCAAGTATAAAAAAATCAATAAGTGCTCGTACTACTGGAAAAGCTAAACGTAAGCTTAAAAAAGCAGTAATTCCTGGTTATGGGCAAAAAGGAACTGGTTTCATTAAGAACCCAAAGAAAGCTATGTATAATAAAGTATATAATAAAACAACTTTTAGCTTTTGGGATTTATTTAAGTAAAAGGAATGGCCTTTGGGCTTTTCTTTTTTCAATACTTGAGAACATACATTCGAAAGGAGTTTTAACATTGTGGATCGAGGAACTTCCTAATGGAAAATTTAAATACTTTGAGCGATATAAAGATCCATACACAGAAAAATATCGACGCGTTTCAGTTACACTTAATTCGAAGTCTAACCAAGCGAAAAAACAAGCGATGATGGAATTACAGGATAAGATTAATAATCGAATGGAGAAAAAAGAGCAAAAAAAAGTATCATTAGAGAATCTCTTAAATAGCTGGTGGCAACAACATCAATTATCTATTAGGAAAACATCAGTTAAAGCTTACGGAAAAATTTTAAAATATATATTTTCCAATATGAATGTTGATGTACTCATAAGAAACACAGATACAAAATTTTTCCAAGACTTTATTAATGATTTACCGCATTCGTGGGAGTATAAGAAAAAATTCAAAAGTGTGCTTAACATGTCCTTCACTTATGCACAAGACATGGGGATGATTGATGAAAATCCTATCAATAGAGTGAAAGTTGTTAAACCCCCACTAACAAAAGAAAATTTTGAAAATATAGAAAGTAAATACCTCGAAGAGAAAGAGGTTTATCAATTATTAAACTATTATTATTCTACATTTCAAAGTGTCCATCATGGTCGTTTAGCAGAGTTTATGTATTTAACTGGATTAAGAGCTGGTGAAGCAATTAGTCTTACTATAAATGATTATGTAAAAAATGAACATGCTATTTTAGTTAATGGGACTCTGGATTATTCTAATGGTTATAAAAACGCTACAAAAGAATTACCTAAAACTCTAGCATCATTCAGGAAAGTAGAATTATCAAATAGAGCTGTGAAAATAATCGAAGAGTTAATTTTAGAAAGAGAAATAAAATTCAAAGAGCAAACAAATTATCTATTTGTTGGCAAAACAGGCAGACCAATTCAAGTTAATTCATTTAATGCCTCTCTAAAGAAAGCTAATGAAAGTCTAGGTAAAAATAAAATAAACAAAACTATATCAAGTCATATTTTTAGACATTCTCATATTTCACTACTTGCAGAATTAAATGTACCAGTAAAAGCAATAATGGAACGTGTAGGCCACGTTGACACGGAAACAACTTTAAAAATTTATACTCATGTTACAAAAAAAGCTAAAACAAATCTGGTAGAAGCTCTAAATAAATATGGCAAGTAATTGCCCCTTTCGTGCCCCTTTTTTAATTCAAAACAAATAAAAAAAGGCTTAAAGCCTTTGATATCAACTATAATTCAGACACATGGCGGCACTTGCTTAGTGCTGCTTCCTTCCGGATCTGACACAATTCACTAGCCCGCCATTGTCCTAGCCTTTCGGCAAAACCTAGTATAACGTATTTTTATTCTTTTGACTAGTCTTTCTTTTGATTTTTTAAAAGTTTCTCTTCTTTTTTCTTTGCCCGTAACTTTTTAAAGAACTGAACTAGCAATAAGCGACACTCTTCTTCTAAAACGCCTGCTTCGACATAGGCCACATGATTGAAGCGTTCATCTTCTAATAAATTCATCAAAGTCCCAGCAGTGCCTGCTTTAGGATCAGTTGCGCCATAATAAACTTCTGGAATTCGTGCTAAAAGCATCGCCCCACTACACATTGGACAAGGCTCTAAAGTTACAAATAATTGGGTTTCTTCTAGACGCCAATTTTCTATCCCGCGACACGCTTCTTGGATTGCATACATTTCTGCATGCGCTGTTGCTTCTTGCCGTGCTTCTCTCAGATTATGCCCGCGGCCAATAATTTCCCCTTGCCGAACAATTACAGCTCCAATAGGCACCTCAGCCAAACCTTCTGCTTTTTTCGCTTCTGCAATGGCTTCTCGCATAAAAATTTCTTTTTCTTCTTGTGTTAACGTTGTTTCTTTTTTTCCCAATTAATTTCCACCTTTCGGCTTTTTCCCACTAAACTTCTGTCTTGCTTCATGGTACAATAAATCAGTGAGGTGTGTCTATGATTATTGAAAATTTATCTCAGCTTTATCCCAAAGGCTATTTATCAAAAACAATTGGTTCCGAAGCCACCTATTCAATTCCTGTTGACGACCAATTTTTCATTGTGAATAAAGCTTTCTTAAGCATTAAAGAACAGCATTTGTTGGAAGCGCTTTTCCCGATTTCTGAAAACCCAACCATTACTGGTAACCATCCTTGGTTCAGTTACTTATTTCAACAGGCAAAATTACCTGCCGAAGGGACCTTTCGTATGTTGCAAATTCAGACGAATGTCACAAAAGAATTACAAGCCGAATGGCAATTTAATTTAACAAAGATGTTTCCAGATACAGTTGATTGCTTCAGTCCAAGTAATAATATGTATATTTTAGTTGAAGAACAGTCAAAAAATACCTTTCAACAAGAAGAAATTCAAGGGATCTTTTTAACATTAGATACAGACTTTGATTGCACTAGTGCTGTATTTGTTGGCAATTTTTATTCCTCTGAAGACATTCTCCGGCGTTGTTTCCATGAAGAACAACGTATTTTTTCAGAAGAACTTAATTCCTCTAGTCGGACGACTGTTTTTAGTTTAACCGATGTCGCCCTCCACTATTTTACCAAAGAAGCCATGAGCCAAAATGTACTTGTTGAGTATTATCGTCGTTTATTAAATAAAGACACCGATATTCAGCCAATCATCAGCGCTTTGTGGAAAAATCAAGGCAATATCAGCTCCACTGCAAAAGATTTATTTATGCATCGAAATACTTTACACTATCGTTTGGAAAAGTTTTTTGAACAAACTGGCTTATCTTTAAAAAAAATGGATGATTTAATCTTTTGTTATTTGTTATTAAGAAAGTAGTACATCCGTTTTTTACTCGTATGTTTTTTATTCCCAATTAGAAAGTAGGCGTTCCAATGAAAATTACCGCATATGTCGCTAGTGCATTTAGTAAAAACCACGAAGGTGGCAACAAAGCAGGCGTTGTTTTTATGACACAGCCCTTAACGAGAACCCAAAAAATGGCCATCGCCAAAGAACTAGGATTTGCAGAAACTGCTTTTATTTCAGACTCAAAGGTTGCTGATTTCCGCCTTGAATATTTTACACCAAAAGAAGAAGTCGACTTGTGTGGCCACGCGACAATTGGCGCTTTCACCATTATGAAGCACTTAAATAAATTATTGCAAACAGCATATACAATCGAAACGAACAGCGGTTTGCTCGCAATCACGGCGAACGATGAACAACTATTTATGGAACAAACTGTCCCAACTTTTTATGATACGCTCATTTTAGAAGAATTGAGCGGCTGCTTTGATTTAAACGCAGTGGCAACTGCTTTTCCTATCCAGATTGTGTCAACGGGCCTAAAAGATATTTTGGTTCCCATTAAAAATGCGCAATTATTACAGGATTTACAACCAAACTTTGAAAAAATTAAGTTACTTAGTCAAAAGTATGGAGTTATTGGGATGCATCTTTTTGCTTTGTCTGAAGAAAATATCATTTGTAGGAATTTTGCGCCCCTTTATGACATCGATGAAGAAGCCGCTACTGGTACATCAAACGGTGCGTTAGCTTGTTATCTGCACCATCACCAAATTTTACAAAAAACCAATTACACTTTTGCCCAAGGTTATACCTTAAACGCTCCTTCAGAAGTCTTAGTGCGTTTGAACACTACACCTCAAAAGACAATTGATCAAGTTCTAGTTGGTGGCAGAGGCTATTATGTTGAAACAAAAGAATTATTTTTATAAAAAAAAGATGGCCTAGGCCATCTTTTTTACTTCATTGCATCTTCAATAAATGTGAAAAAGCGTTCTTTTAAAGAATCTGTATTGTCTTTAACTTTTTCGCCATATTCAGCTAATTTTGAACCGCCATCTTTCACACGATCAACAACATTTAAAACAGAATCTAATTCATCATCGGATAAATCATCGACAATCGATAATAATTTTTGGTTTCCATCAAATTTATCGTCTACAAACTTTTTAACTTTATAACGATTGGAAACATGAGATACCTTCTTAATAATTTTTTCAGAAGCGATAACTGCAACAGAGACACTTGCAACTGCAGCAATGCTTAAACCGATACCAATTTTTGTTGATGCTTTCATTTCCTTCAGCTCCTCTGTTATTTTCTACTTTAATCATAACATATTATTAATTTTATGCGTAATAGAAAGACCTTTACTAGCACTTAGTCTCGTCGGTTATTGCCACCAAATAAAATAACCAAACGTAAAAGTTGTAAAAAGGTCGAAAGCGCCGCTGCTACGTAGGTAAGTGCAGCTGCAAAAAGAACTTTTCTGGCCATTGGAACTTCTTCTTCTGTTAATAACCCACCTTCAGAAAGAATACTTAACGCACGTCTAGACGCATTAAACTCCACCGGTAAAGTCACCAATTGAAAAATCAAGGCTAATGAAAAAGCCAAAATTCCAATGTTGATTAATGTTTGATTCCAACTAAATAAAACACCAATCAAAATTAGTGGAAAGGAAATGGTTGAGCCAATGTTGGCAACTGGAACAATAGCTGCACGAAGACGTAAAGGCACATAGTTCGTATGATCTTGTACCGCATGTCCGCATTCATGAGCCGCCACGCCAATAGCCGCAACCGATGTCGATTGAGCAGTGGCTTCGGATAAGCTCAACATTTTGTTTCCAGAATTATAATTGTCAGTTAAATCACCAGCAATTTGCTGAACTCCAACATCATTAATTTGTTCTTTTTGTAAAATATATTGTGCTGCCTGCGTGCCTGTAACATGTTTACTGCTTCGTACTTGATCATATTTACGAAAGGTACTGTTAACATATGCGGAGGCCGCACCAGAAATCGCAATTCCGATAATTACCAATATATAGGTTGGATCGATTCCAAAATAAAAGGGCATCATTGTCCTCTACCTCCATCTTTTTTTCTTCATTGTAGCATGATAGTGAAAAAAAGGGAGCGACAAACGTTGTCTTTTGTTTAAAAAAATGATGAATTTTTCAAGAAAGTACCGAAACTAACAAAATTGTCACTCAATTAACGGAAAAAAATATGGCAAATTTCCTAAAAAAAAGGCATACTATTCCTTGAGGTGAGGAAAATGAAAACATTACTAAAAATATTAATTCCCATAGTCATTTTAGCCGGTGGTAGCTGGGGCGTTTATAATTACTATTACGGTGGAGAAGCCTATTATACACAAATCACAACATCTGGTGAAAAGAAAGATGAAAAAACAAATTCTGGTGAAGCAATGACCATTTATTACTATCAACAACCTGCGTTTAATAAAAACGGTGAAGAAAAAACCGTGGAATTAAACGAATCCCGTGATCAACCTTTGCGTATGAAAGCCTATCTAAAATTGAAAGTTAATCCCCGTAAAGGCGTGATCAGCTGGAATGAAGTGACAGAAAAAGAAGTCCCTGAAAAAGCTTTAGAAAAATTAAAATAAAGAAAAAACCGTTGGCAAGCGACCAACGGTTTTTTCTTTATAATTGATTACTAATTTTTTCGATATTTTTTAGCATGATGGACACTGTGCCATCTGGATTATTAACAAATTCAATTAAATCGCCATTGCGGTAAACATCTAACGGAACAATTAATTCAATACCGTTATCCATTTTTAACTTTTGTTTGCCAAATTTCTTTTCAGAAATTTCGCGAGATTCTCTGACTGGCGGTGTTTTGTCGACAAACTTCGACTCATTCACTTCTTCTTGGTAAGCTAATTTAGCTGATACATTTTCTTTAAACACTTGATCAGCAATTTGCTCATTGTCAATCGTTCCCGTTTCCTCAATGCTATCATATACCGCTTCTTTTACCGAAGCCATTAGTTCAAACTCATCTTCGTTAAATTTCTTTCCAATGCGTTTGACTGCCTTTTTAATTTCTTTGATATTTTCTTCCATGGAAGGTGCCGCTTGCGTCTCAATCACTTTTTCAGAGAAATACCAGATTTTTTCTCCTGAAAATTCATATCTTTTCTCTAGTAATTCAAACGCTAATGTATCTAAGTCAACCGTAATCCCTTCATCTGGTTTTTGTGATTTTGAAGACAAAATTGCTCGGTTGATAATCAGTTTGTTATAAACGGATTCTTCCTCATAGTCGACGTAATGCGTGTAACTTTCTTTATAGTTTAATTTAATCATTGCGACATGTAACACCGTATCTAATTCATATAAAATGAACAAAATATCAGCACTAGGCGCATCTTCGCTTCCTGAATAAACATCATACCAATGTTGGGTAACTTCTTGGCTTTTCTTCACAAAATCACTAGGAATCCCACGTAACGTATCAACAAAGGAACTATTTTCCGCCAATGTTCCAGTCTTTGTTTGTGCAGTCGAAAGTTTTGAAATTTTTGCAGTTAAATACGTTCGAATATACTCAGTCGTTAAATCTAGTTCCTTTTCAGAAAAAACCGGCGTCCCAGTTTCTCGATCAATAATGTGTAAAATTGCTTTTTTTAAATAAATATCCATTTTTACGCTCTCCTTTTCTCAACCTTTTTAGTCTAACTGAAAGAGAGAAAAAAGCCAATAGTTTCTATAAAAAGAAGAAGAATTCGTAGAAAAATGTCTACGAATTCTTCTTTACTTCAAAAAGCGATTACCCTTCTTCGCTGTATAACATCCCTGTTGCTTCATCAACTGGATCGACTTTATTAAAGATGCCTTTCTTTCTGAAAATATAAGTTAAGCCCATTGGTACGATAATGGCAATCACCATTGCGCCTAAAAACGGCAAGTAATATTGTGGCACAATAGATAAAATTCCTGGCAAGCCACCGACGCCGATACTTGTCGCACGAACGCCCATTAAAGTGGCAAACATTCCGGCCATTGCTGAACCAATCATGCCCGCAACAAATGGATAAACATATTTTAAGTTGATCCCAAACATCGCTGGTTCAGTCACACCTAGGTAACAAGAAATCATTGCTGGAATCGAAACTTGTTCTTCTTTTTTGTTTCCACGATGCATAAAGATAACTGCTAAAACCGCTGAACCTTGTGCAATATTTGATAGAGCAATCATTGGCCATAAGTTGGTTGACTGAAAGTCAGCAATCAACTGTAAATCAATAGCATTACTCATATGATGCAACCCAGTGATGACTAATGGTGCGTACATAAAGCCAAAGACGGCGCCAAATAACCAATTAAATGTTGACGTTAATCCTGCATTTACAATATCAGAAACCCAACTACCAATCGTCCAACCAATTGGTCCTAAAATGACATGTGCAGCCAATACTGTTGGTACTAAAGCAAACAATGGGACAAAAATCATTGAAATTGCTTGAGGAATCACTTTTCTAAAGAAAATTTCAAGATAGGCAAGCAAGAAGCCGGCTAACATGGCTGGGATAACTTGCGCTTGATAACCAATCATGTTAACTTGTGCAAACCCAAAATCCCAGAAAGGAATTTCTGCTGCTTTAGTCGTCGCAACTGAATAAGCATTCAGAAGTTGTGGTGAGACTAATGTAATCCCTAGGACAATCCCCAAAATTTGTGTGGTTCCCATTTTCTTCGTAATACTCCACGTAATCCCAACTGGCAAGAAGTGGAAAATTGCTTCGCCGATTAACCATAAGAATGAATTGACTCCATTCCAAAATTGAGAAACTTCCACGATTGTTTGACCATCAAGAAAGCCAAATGGAACCCCTTCCAAAATATTGCGGAACCCTAAAATCAATCCCCCGATAACAAGTGCAGGAATCAATGGTGTAAAAATCTCAGCTAAAACAGAAACAACTCGTTGAACAGGACTCAAATTACTTTTGGCAGCTGCTTTCCCTTCTTCTTTTGAAACTCCTTCTAAACCGGAAATTGCAGAAAAATCATTATAAAATTGTGGGACTTCATTCCCAATAATTACTTGAAACTGTCCAGCATTTGTAAAGGTTCCTTTTACAGAAGGAATATCTTCAATCACAGGTACATCCGCTTTTTTTGGATCTTTTAATACAAAACGCATTCGAGTTGCACAATGAGAAACAGCTGAAATATTTTCTTTGCCTCCTACTGCTTTCAACAACTGCTGTGCATCGCTTTGAAACTTACCCATTTTACATTCTCCTCTCAAACTTGTATATACAATTAAGTTGTATATACATCATACTTGATTATTCTTTTTTTGGCAAGCGCTTTCTTTCAAAAAAATAATTTTATTTTTTTACAAATCCCTTGTCTTTTCTTAAAGAGTCAAACAGAACGCTTTTTTAGCTGCTTCTTTATTGCTATACTACAGAGGGAAAAAACGAAAAGGAGTATGAAAAATGTTTTTTAAAGAAATTCATCACGTGGCAATCAATGCCTCAAATTATCAAGCAACTAAAAATTTTTATGTCGAAAAGTTGGGCTTTGAAGTTCTTCGCGAAAATCATCGTCCCGAAAAAAACGATATTAAATTAGATTTAAAATTAGGCAGCCAAGAATTGGAAATTTTTATTTCTGATCAATTTCCCGCTCGCCCCTCTTATCCTGAAGCTTTAGGATTACGTCATTTAGCTTTTAAAGTTGAACATATTGAAGAAGTGATTGCTTTTTTAAATGAACAAGGAATTGAAACAGAACCGCTACGAGTAGATGATTTTACGGGTGAAAAAATGACCTTCTTTTTTGATCCAGATGGACTACCTTTAGAACTTCATGAATAATAAATAAAGGAGAGAAACAAAATGAAAGATACCTTTCGCTTAGAAAACCAGACGATTTATTTTGGTACAGAACGGGCAATTTCAGCCAGCCCTCAAACGATTTGGCGCTACCTGACTGAGACAGACAAGCTAAAACAATGGTTTCCAGAATTAGAAATTGGTGAATTAGGTGTTAACGGGTTTTGGCGGTTTATTCTGCCCGATTTTGAAGAAACAATGTCTTTCACTGACTATGCAGAGGAAAAATATCTGGGCGTGACTTGGGATACTGGTGTCATCTATTTTGACTTAAAAGAACAAGCACCTCATCAGACCCTGTTAGTCTTTTCAGAATCTCTCCCAGAAAATTTTACAACACCTCGCCATAAAGATATCGCTGGTTGGTCAATTGTTCTCAACCGCTTGAAGCAAGTAGTTGAAACTCCTGATGCAGCACCAGAAAAAATAGATTTTCCGCAAATAGAAAATCATTACTTGGAAAAATTAACGAATTTAGAAAATTAAAAAGTGTGGCACAACGGGTAAATCACCCTCTGTGCCACACTTTTTAAAAACGTAAAATACGCTGATAAACAAATAAACCTAAATCAATTAAGCAAACAACAAAAATTGCCAATAATACAAAAGAGACACGCAACTCTGCGGCGTACATCCCTCGTAAACTAATTGTTGCCAAACATAACCCAAAAATCGTTGCCATTGTCACTTGTAACACGGTTCCTGGTTTTAGGGCATAAACAAAAATGCCAATCAAACTAGAAACAACGAGGTGTGTCAGTGGCAATTGAAGCCAATTGACAACAAACAGACTAAGGAAACATCCTAAAAGAGTCCCCAAAAAACGTGTCTTAATACGCGTGTTCATTTCTGCTTTCACTGGATGCAAGAGTAGAAAAACATTCATCGGAATCCAAATTATTTTAATGCCTCCTACACTCCACATTAAAATAAAACTCAGCGTAATGGTGAAACTCATACGAATAGCTAAACGAAATCGTTGCACCCTTTCGTCAGGACTTTCTAAAAATTGTTTGAAACTTGTAATCCCAAAAAAAGTCTGTTGTAAGTCGTGCCAGAAATTAATAACCGCCAATTTTTGTTGTTTCATATTTAATTGAATGCTTTTATGGCCTCTACTCTTTAAGCTGGTAAGCTGACTTAATCCTGTTTGCCACCAAGCGTTTAGTGTTAAAGCCAATAAAAAAAGACCAATTAAAAAGGCCACAACTTGAGATTGCATCAAAAATGTATTTCCTTTAACCTGGATTAACTGACAAAACGTAAACATCATCAAATAACTATGATACCGCATCGGTGTCGCAGATGAATAAAATAAATAAACAATTAAAAATGTCACACTACTATTTAAAATAATAGACCAGCTAAAGGAACTACTGGCTATAAATGCTAAAAAACTGATCACAAATTGCCTGATACTCATTTTGAGCAGCGCTACAAACGAATAATCTTTTTTATAGTTAATTTTAAACATAATAGTAAATACAGGCACCATAATTAAATAGCTTGGGGAAAATAAAAAATCCAATGTATAAAAACTAACCAAAAAAAAGGCGATGACTGGGAAAATGGCCCAAACATACGCAAAAAATTGCTGACTTTTTGT
>NZ_JAHLRI010000037.1:0-21113 GCF_018919685.1 Enterococcus sp. S183_ASV_20 | reverse complement strand
TTGTAATACAGCGAAGGTGATCTTCTAAATTTTGTTTGATTTTATGAGCTGCTTGAAGTGTGGATGGAATTTTGATAGTATTAGACATAAGGACACCTCCAGAATACGTAACGCTATGACGTTTTATTATTGTTAAAATAATTGTATCAAGAGAGTGTCCTTTTACATAGAAAAAATAAAGCAGGAAGACTTAATTGTTTTCCTGCTTTATTTTTTCCTTAACTTAATGACATTGCATGGAAACCTGGGGTCAAGAACGCAATCAGAACTATCAAGCGTACCAACCAGGTCACTCTGTAGCTTTTTACACGATTCAAGTGCCTGATGATTTATTGAGTTATGAACCTAAAATACAACCAGCTATTGGGAACAATCCCATTTGGTTAAATTGGTCAGAAACAGGCAGCGAAGGGGGTTATTGTCTGGTGGCAGTATACTCTGACAGTGCGACACAAGTTGCCCAGAAGCATGTCTATTTATTTACTTTAGTGAATGGTGAAGCCAAAGTCTATGTGAGTAAAGAACAGCCAGTAGAAGAGCAACCTTATTTGTTTTTAAAAGAAACAAGCAATACAGAACTGAAAGAACAATTCACAAACCTTGTGAATAATCTTTAATTTTTTATTTAATCAAAAGGAAAAGAAAATTTATCATTGACAAAGTATCCGCTTTCATTTTATTCTGTAGCTACCCCTTGGGAAAGGGCAAAAGGAAGTTTTGAAAGGGATGGAAAAAATGAAGGAAACAAGTTTAGTAATTATTAAGCCAGATGGCGTTGAACGGAAGTTAGTTGGCAAAATCATTCAACGTTTTGAAGATAAAGGTATTGACTTATTGCACCTTAAATTCGAACGACTAACAGTAGAAACAGTGAAGGAACACTATGAGCATTTAAAAGATGAACTATTTTTCCCTGAATTATTAGCCTATATGACAAGTGGCCCAGTGGTTGTGATGGTCGTTGTAGGGGACAATGTGGTTAAAAAAGTGCGTAAATTAGTTGGAGCAACGAATCCGTTAGATGCTGAAAGTGGCACCTTACGAGCGGATTATGGGTTGTCTGTCACCAAAAATTTAATCCATGCTTCTGATTCTGTTCAATCAGCAAAAATTGAGATGCAACGGTTCTTTGGTTAATCAGCGAAAAAGAAGCAATCCTTTATTTTTTATAAAGGATTGCTTCTTTTTTATTAATTGTCAGAATATTCCGCTTAAATGGTTGACATCTGGAGGTAGAAGAGTAGTATAGACTACATACTAAATACTAAATGACTGCGTGTGCTTCAGGAGGATAAAATGATAACAAGTGATGAATTGACAGAAAACCTTAGTCCGTTTGAATTAAGTCTATTTTTAGAGAAGAAATTACATGAAGAAAATCATAATTTAGAAACATTGCTAAATGCAGGGCGAGGCAATCCTAATTGGACGGCGCCAACACCAAGGGAAGCCTTTTTTTTATTAGGTCAATTTGCTACAAAAGAAACGTTAAGAGAGGGGAGCGAACAAACGGCTGGTATGATTCAGCCAAGTTTTGGTAGAACGCAACGCTTCTTAAACTTTTTAGCAGAAAATCCTAGCAAAGGGGCAACTTTCTTACAAGAAATTTGGACAGCAGAGCATAACTATTTTGGGATGGATAAGGAAATGTGGTTAGATGCCATGTTAGACTATGTGATTGGGGATAATTATCCGAATCCTGTTCGTTGCTTGAAGGCGTGTGAACAACCGATTAAAGCATATTTAAATCAAGAATTATTTTCCAGCGAAGCACAACCGTTTGATATTTTTGCCGTTGAAGGTGGTACAGCAGGGATTTGTTACTTGTTTGATACGTTGGCAAATAATTATTTACTAGAAAAAGGTGATCGTATTGCGTTGTTATTACCAACGTTTGCTCCTTATCTAGAAATTCCAGAACTACCACGTTATGATTTTGACGTGGTTAAAATCAAAGCAGAGCAAATGATCATTGATGGAAAAACGACGTATCAATACTCAAACAAGGAAATTGATAAACTAAAAGACCCGTCCATCAAAGCGGTTTTTGTCGTAAATCCCAGCAATCCAACTGCCAATGCTATGGGAAAACCTACCATTGAACAAATCAAACAAATCGTTGCAGTGGATAACCCTAAGTTAATGATTTTAACAGATGACGTTTACGGAACCTTTGTGCCAGCTTTTCGTTCACTATTTACGGAGTTACCTTACAATACAACCTGTATCTATTCTTATTCTAAATACTTTGGCGCTACTGGTTGGCGTGTGGGGACTATTGCGGTTAGCCAAGAGAACATCTTTGATCAATTATTAAAAGAATTGCCAGTGGCTCGAAAAATGGAATTACAGGCACGTTATGCTACATTGAATGCAGACACAAGCCAAATTAACTTTATCAGCCGCTTAGTCGCAGACAGCCGCGATATTGCGTTGAACCATGCAGCGGGACTTTCTTCTATTCAGCAAGCGATGATGGCTTTATTTAGTTTGTATGCTTTGTTAAAAGACGGTCAAGCATATAAAGACGAAGTGATGGATATTTGTCATACGCGTGAAAAGCTCTTGTTCCGCACCTTAGGCATTGAAGAGCCTTTAGCAAGTTTAAATACAGCATACTATTGTGAAATTAACTTTAGAGATTGGACAGAAAAACGTTATGGCCCAGAATTTTCAAGTTATTTAACGAAATCGTGGACGATCACAAAAGTATTAACCTCTTTAGCAGAAAAAGAAAAATTAATGCTTTTAAAAGCGGATGCTTTCGGGAGTGACAAATGGTCAGTTCGAATTTCTTTAGCCAATTTAGCTACTAACCAATATAGTGAAGTTGGTAAACGAATGATTCGCCTATCTGAACACATTAAAGAAGAGTGGTTGCGCCAAAAGCGCCAAGCAATTAAATAAAAAAACGCTAAGTCTCTTAAGCTGCAAGAGGCTTAGCGTTTTTGTTTATTATTTATTCATTTTTCCGTCAGTTTTGGTTTATAAATGTTTGCTACACTGGAGATAAGAGGAAATTAAGCGTTTATAAAAAGGAGAGAAGTGAATGAAACATATTAAAGGAATGTTGGTTTTTATCGGATTATTTATTTTGGTTGGTTGTGCGCCAGATCAAGAGTCAACGAAACAAACAACAAGTGGACCGCAAGAGACAAAGCAAGTGAAGCAAGTTACCGTCACCAATCAAACGACTTCTGCGGTGGAAAAACAAGCGCCGACTAAAAATGACGAACTGATTGCTAATCAATTGACTTTTGATTCTCATGAATACACTTACGAAGTGGTTACAGGGGCCACACAAACGACATTTGGGACAACCCCACCAGCAAAATATACACCAGAAGAAAAAAAGAAAAAAATGTTTTGGTCCAATCAACCGCCTTTGGGATTAATGACGGGTAACTATTATAAAAATGAAGGTGTATTTACTGGCGGAAATTACGGCATTGTAGAGATTATTACGGAACCTGAAACGCAAAGGATTCTGAATGTTGAGTTTACAGAGTTTGCTAGTGATCCTTATTATGATACACGCTATTCGGGTGTCAACAAACGCCTGTCGGATTATCCTGAATTTCAAGCAAGCAACACGCGCACAGACGATACGTTAGTCACCGTTGTTAATGGTATTACTTATGTAGAAAAACAAATGCGTGACGAAAATCGTGTCACAGGTAATTTTTATACGGTACGCGGTTCATCAACTTCTGCGCGTGAAGGTTTAATGCCTTTAGCAGCAGAGATGGACACTTGGCTAAAAGAGCCATCGAAAGAAACGTATATCGGTTACGCAGAAGATTTAGGCAATGGCCTAATCGCTCGACTTCAAGTGATAACAGAAGAGCAGAAAATAAAACATGTCAGCTATGATGAATACTTTTCAGATGAACAGGAAAAAATCACAGAAACAGCCCTGCGGCCTTTTTATCGTCAATCGAAATATTATTCACCAGGATATAATAAACAAACCAACAATTCTTTTATTCATTTTGTAGATGCACTAACAAAGGCCATTACGACACAACAAACTTTATCCGTTAACGAAGAACAAGAGCTACAGCATCCGTCTTTTATGACTTATCAAAGATTGGCTGAAAAAATCAGCACGTTTCAAAATTCATTGAAGGAATAAAAAACGGAAGTGAGGCATAAGTCGTTTCGACTTATGCCCCACTTTCGTAATCTTAAGATTATCAGCTAAACCAAAGTGAGTTCTTTTTAAAGAAATACTTTTATTTTAGCCTTTTATAGATCTAAATAATTTTCTAAGTAATCTGCTAAACCATCTTGATCATTTGTTTTTTCAGTGACATCGTTGGCTACGGATTTAATTTTATCCGTGGCATTGTTCATAGCAACACCCCAACCAGCATAACTTAACATTTCTTCGTCATTATGTTCATCGCCAAAAGCAATGATATCAGCTGGTTTGACAGATAAAAAGTTCGCCACTTGATCAACGCCATGGGCCTTTTGAATTCCTTTTGCGACCATTTCTAAAATAGGCATTGGACCGCCCCAAGTGCGGACATCAATATAATCACCATATTGTTTTGTCAATGTATCAGCAACTTTTTCAGCTTGGTTTGGTGTGGTCCGAACCATCATTGAGGTAGGATTTGTTCGTAAATTTTTAGCAGTAAGTAAATTATCTAAGGTTGCTTTGGAAGCAAAAAATTTCGGATCGAACCCATCTAACGTATCGATATAAAATGTTTCTTTGTTTTCAGCAGCAACAAAATCTAATTGTAATTCTTTTTTCTGTGCCAAAATGTCAAAGACTAGGTCACGCTCAATATTGGCTTCGCTTTCCAAGTCCCATTTTTTCTCTGGAATGTGGACTAAAGCACCGTTAAAGTTAACCATAGGGGTCGTTAGGCCAAGTTGTTGGTAAAATTGATGACTCATTCTATAGGGACGTCCAGTGGCAATACTGACGTAATGACCGTTGTCAATCGCTTTTTTTAGTGTTTGTTCGGTTTTTGGACTGATTAAAGACTGTGCATTTAATGTTGTGCCGTCTAAATCAATAGCAATTAATTTTTTCAAGTAAAAATTCCTCCTAAATGCCTTTTACTCAGTCTAGCATAAAACCGAAGATTATCAAGGGGAGAAGCATGTTCATTTATAAGGTTTAAAAAAAAGCTTAAGAAGTATGCTACACTAAAATAAACCGTTTGAAAAAGGAGCGCAGAGCATCTTGAAAAATTCTAGAAATTATTTACGAGTGATCACCTTAATCTATTGTATCTATATGTGGTTATTTGCTACGCATTTTCATTTTATGGCGTTGAACGTGTTGTTAGCCTATATTCCAATTGAACTTAGTTATCTTTTAAACGCAGAAAAACGTAAAAGGGATTGGTTGATAGGTTTTGCTTGGTTAATTTTTTATCCTAATGCGCCGTACCTATTTACGGATTTTTTTCATTTAGAAACGCTATCTATTTATCGAGGCTTTAATACGATTTTTGCAAACCAAATTGGTGATTGGTGGGCGTTTGTTTGCTTAACTAGTGGGATTGTTATATATGGACTTTTAGGGATGAAAACAGTAACAACTGTTAGTCAGAAATTGCAAAGTTATTGTGACTATAGAACAATTGTAGTCTTTCAAGCCAGCCTTCATTTCTTGTCTGCTTTGGCGATTTATGTTGGACGTTTTGATCGATTACACAGTGTCTATCTTTTTATGAGTCCAATTGAAACAGTGAAAATTATCTTTTTTGACTGGTCCCTTCAAAAATTAATGTTTATTTTATTAATGATGTTTCTACAGATGCTGTTGTTTGGGCTAATCCAATTATTAGGAAAAGAAGAAGCAATGTAAAGCTTTTTCTTTTTTTTATATCTACAAAACACGAACATTATATAGAAAAATATATATAATAGTTAATATTTTGTTGTAAAAAGATAGCGATTCTCTTATAATCAAAGAGTAATTATTCGAAAACATGGATTTTAAGGGAGAGAAGTGCAATTATGAATACGTTTTTCAAATTAAAGGAAAACAAGACAACGGTATCAACTGAAATAATGGCAGGGGTTACGACCTTTTTTGCAATGAGTTATATTTTATTTGTTAATCCGTCCATTCTTTCAGAAACAGGGATGCCTTTTCAGGCTGTTTTTTTAGCGACCATTATTGCTTCAATCATCGGTACATTAATTATGGGGCTGTTTGCTAATGTACCTTACGCTCAAGCACCGGGGATGGGACTCAATGCTTTCTTCACGTTTACGGTCGTTTTTGGGATGGGGTATACATGGCAACAAGCATTAGCAATGGTTTTTATTTGTGGTTTGATTAATATTTTGATTACAGTGACAAAAATTCGCAAAATGATTATTAAAGCAATTCCAGAGAGTTTACAACATGCTATTGGTGGTGGGATTGGAATTTTTGTCGCTTATGTAGGGTTGAAAAATGCTGGCTTACTAAGTTTCACAGTACAAGCAGAACCTCAAAATGGTGTTGTGAATGGTTCGAGTATCGTGCCCGCTTTAGGAAATTTTGATAATCCAGCCATTATTTTGGCGGTAATTGGGTTAGTTTTAACAACGATTTTAGTTGTCACGAATGTTCGTGGGGCTATTTTAATTGGCATTGTGGTTACTACGTTAGTCGCAATTCCAATGGGGGTGGTAGACACTGCTTCGGTTGATTGGCATGCTAATTCGTTGGGCAATTCATTTAAAGAATTAGGTACAACATTTGGCGCTGCTTTTGGTGCTGAGGGCTTACAGTCATTGTTTAGCGATTCTTCAAAAATTCCTCAAGTTTTAATGACCATTATTGCCTTCAGTTTATCAGATACGTTTGATACAATTGGAACATTTATCGGTACGGGACGTCGAACAGGGATTTTCTCTAAAGAAGATGAATTAGCTTTAGAAGATAGTAAGGGTTTCAGCACTAAAATGGACAAAGCTCTATTTGCAGATGCTATTGCAACATCTATCGGTGCGATTTTTGGTACATCGAATACGACAACTTATGTAGAAAGTGCAGCAGGAATCGGTGCGGGTGGTCGAACAGGTTTGACATCGGTAGTGGTAGCAATTCTATTTGCCCTAAGTAGTCTTTTTTCACCACTTATTGCTATTGTGCCAGCACAAGCTACGGCTCCAGCGTTAATTTTAGTGGGAATTATGATGTTAGCTTCTTTCAAAGACATCAATTGGACGGATTTAGAAGATGCGATTCCAGCATTTTTTGCTTCAATTTTCATGGGATTATGTTATAGCATCTCTTATGGGATTGCTGCTGGGTTCATCTTTTATGCAGTGGTGAAAGTAGTCAAAGGAAAAGCCAAAGAAGTTTCACCAATTATTTGGGTCATTGATGCGTTGTTTATCTTAAACTTTGTAATCTTAGCTATTTTATAGTAAACAGAAGTGAGGCTGAGATAACAGCGGTTAGCTTCGAAGGTGTTGCATTTGTTCAGCTATTTATCTTAAGCCCAAGTGTTAAGAAGTCTGGCAGATTGGTCGTTTTGACCGGTCTGCCAGACTTCTTTTAAAAGAATTTTCTTTTGAGAGATTCACTCTTTTAGAGTATAGTGGTAGGTGAAGAGGTGATAAGGTGGATAAAAGTATGAAAATAAAATGGAAGCAGAATTTATTAGTCGCATGGATTGGTTGCTTTTTTACAGGGGCGAGTATTAGCTTAGTTATGCCGTTTATTCCAGTATATGTTGAACAATTAGGGACGCCTAAGAGTCAAGTAGAGTTGTTTTCTGGATTGGCAATTTCTGTCACGGCGTTTGCTGCTGCGATTGTTGCACCGATTTGGGGAAATTTAGCTGATCGAAAAGGTCGGAAAATTATGATGATTCGGGCTGCAGCAGGAATGACGATCACAATGGGGGCGTTAGCATTTGTCCCTAATGTATACTGGCTGTTGATTATGCGTTTTATGAACGGGATTTTATCCGGCTATATTCCTAACGCAACAGCGATGATTGCATCGCAGGCGCCAAAAGAGAAAAATGGCTGGGCTCTAGGGACATTATCAACAGGTGCAATTGCTGGGACGTTAATTGCGCCATCGATTGGCGGTGCGTTGGCACAGTGGTTTGGAATGGAAAATGTCTTTATTATTACCGGCGTTATTTTATTCATTACAACGTTGTTGACTATCTTTTTAGTTAAAGAAGATTTTCAACCAGTTGAGAAAAAGGATTTATTAACGACTAAAGAAATTTTTAGTAAGATGGATCATGTTTCAGTATTGATTGGTTTGTTTGTGACTACGTTAATTTTACAATTAGGAATTACAAGTATCAGCCCAATCTTAACGCTATATATTCGATCTTTAAGTGGCGATACAGAGAATGTATTATTTGTTAGTGGTTTGATTGTTTCGATTGCCGGCGTTTCAGCAATTATTTCTTCTCCAACTTTGGGAAAAATTGGGGACCGCATTGGGAACCAAAAAGTTTTATTAGGCGGATTAATTCTTTCTTTTATTTGTTACATTCCCATGGCGTTTGTGCAAACACCTTTTCAGTTAGGTGTTTTACGATTCCTTTTAGGTTTTTCAACAGGCGCATTAATGCCATCAATTAATACGTTAATTAGTAAAATAACGCCAACGGAGGGCGTAAGTAGAGTTTATAGTTACAATCAGATGTGTAGTAATTTCGGTCAAGTTTTAGGACCGATGGTAGGGTCAACAGTTGCCCATGGTTTTGGCTATTCTTCTGTTTTTCTGGTAACCGCTTGTTTCGTTTTAGGAAACATTGGGTTGTCCTTCTTTAATTTCCGAAAAGTTTTAAATAAAAAGCTCTAAACAGTTGAAAAGATAAAAAAACCAGTTACAATAACTTTAGTAACTGGTTTTTTCTTATTTAACAGGTTTGGTTTCTTTCGGTACTGCAAAGTGTGCAATTAATAAAACAATAACGGCTGTTGCCAACGATAGAATCGTTGTCATTTTAAAGTCGTATGAACCACCAGATAATGCACCGCCGATATATCCAACGACTTGGCCTAATGCGAAGGTCCAGAAAAATACAACAAGATAACGCATATGAGCACCTCTTTTCTAGCTCTTAGTTTAGCATATTTTCTTTAAAAGTAAAGAATCCGCGATAGGAAAATAAGAGAAGAGGCAAAAAATAGCAAGGATTCAAAAAGGAGCTGTCCAATGTCATTTCCACAATTACATACCGTTACTTCCTATTCGCTTTTATCTAGTACGGTTAGGATTCGTTCCTATGTAAAACAAGCGAAAGCGTTAGGTTATCAAACATTAGCGATTACCGATATCAATGTCTTGCATGGGGCGGTTGAATTTTATGAAGCATGCCAAGAAGCGGGAATTCAACCAATTATCGGTTTAAGATTAGAATATACCCCAGCAGAAAAAGAAGGGCATTCCGAGTTGCTTTTATTTGCTAAAAATTTAAAAGGTTATCAGCAATTAATGCAACTATCTAGCAGCAAAATGACAACAGAGGGTCCCTTTTACTTAGCGGAACATCAATCCTTATTAAGTGATTTATTTGCCGTGACTTTGTCAGCTAAAGGAGAAGTCGCCCAAACATTTTTTGAAGATGAACAACAAGCGGTTCACGCTTTCCAACAACTTGCTTCATATTTTGATCCCCAGTCGTTATTTGTTGAACATTCTTTTTCAATGAATCAACAACGCAATCCAGCGCTCTTTTCTTTTTACCAACGAGAACAATTACCTGGCGTGGCTTTGCAAGAGGTACGTCATTTAACAAGGGAAGAAGGCTTTGCCGTTACTGTTCTTGAGAGCATCAAAGAAAATAATCAATTGAATATTACAAGCCAAACACCGGAAATAGAAGGTCTGGATTACTTGCGCGAAGCAGAGACGACGATGGAACAAATGCTTCAAATAGCTGGTTCAGAAGTGGTCCAGAATACGATTCAGCTAGCTGAAAATTGCCGAGTTGACATTCCTTTACATCAAAAATTATTACCGCATTTTCCTGTGCCTGATAATCAAACGGCTGGTTCTTATTTACGCTCATTGTGTTTAGAAAAATTACCAGAAAGAGTGCCTCATCTAAATGAAGTTTACCAAAAACGATTAGAAAAAGAGTTAACCATCATTCACAATATGGGCTTTGATGATTACTTTTTAATCGTTTGGGATGTGATGGACTTCTGTCATAACAATCAAATTGTTACAGGCGCTGGCCGAGGTTCAGCTGCAGGCTCTTTAGTGTCCTATGTGTTATCAATTACAGATGTAGATCCAATCAAATATGATTTGCTTTTTGAACGTTTTTTGAATCCAGAACGCTACACGATGCCCGATATTGATTTAGATATTCCTGATAATCGGCGGGAGGAAGTTTTAGCTTATGTCAGTCAAAAATATGGTCATTATCATATGGCGCAAATTGCCACGTTTGGTACGATGGCTGCGAAAATGGTTTTACGGGACGTTGCACGTGTTTTCGGGTTGTCCCAGAGTGAAGCGAATCGTTGGTCGGCAGCTGTTCCTAACAAGCTAAAAATTACGTTAGAAGAAGCATACCAAGAGTCAAAACGGATGCAAGAATTGGTCAATTTTTCACCAAATAATCAATTGCTCTATAAAACAGCTGTTCAGCTAGAAGGATTGCCTCGTCATGTTTCTACGCACGCAGCAGGTGTGGTAATTAGTGATGAAAATCTTTTGAATTTGGTTCCGTTACAACCAGGATCGAATGAAATTTTATTGACCCAATTTACTATGAATGATGTTGAAAAAATTGGTCTTCTGAAAATGGATTTCTTGGGCTTAAGAAATTTATCCATCATTGATGATACCCTCACAGCTGTTAAACGCGTCTATAATCAAACCATTCGTTTAAATCAGATTCCATTAGATGACGAAACAACGCTGGCTTTATTTAGAAAAGGGGAAACAAGTGGTGTTTTCCAGTTTGAATCTGCTGGAATTCGGAATGTATTAAGAAAATTAGGGCCAACTAGCATTGAAGATATTGCTGCTGTCAATGCCTTGTATCGTCCTGGTCCGATGCAAAATATTGATGTTTTCATCCGCCGGAAAAAAGGCTTGGAACAAATTAGTTATCCAGAGCCTAGTCTCGCCCCCATTTTAGAAAATACGTACGGAATTATTGTTTACCAAGAGCAGATTATGCAAGTTGCTGCGAAAATGGCAGGCTTCTCTTTAGGGCAAGCTGACATTTTACGTCGGGCCATTAGTAAAAAGAAAAAAGATGTGCTAGATGAAGAACGGAATCATTTTGTTAATGGTGCGTTACAACAAGGCTATCCCCAAGAAACAGCTAACCAAGTGTACGATTATATTGAGCGCTTTGCTAATTATGGCTTTAACCGCTCGCATGCATTTGCCTATTCCTTTATTGGTTTTCAAATGGCTTACTTGAAGGTTCATTATCCAAGTGCTTTTTATGTCGCATTGTTGCACTCTGTTCGTCATAATCCAACAAAAATTAAAGAATATATTGGCGAAGCTAGAAAAAACAAGCAGACGATTTTGCAGCCGTCAATTAACCAAAGTCACTACAGCTTTTACCTAAATCAGCAACAGCAAATTTTATTTGGTTTTAGTTCTTTAAAAGGAATCCGCCGAGACTTCATTCAAAATATTTTAAATGAACGCCGAGAAAACGGACCGTACAAAACGTTCGATGAGTTTCTTTTGCGAATTGACCGTAAGTGGTTGAAAGTTGAAAATATCGAACCATTGATTGCCATCGGTGCATTTGACGAAATTGCGCCTAATCGCCGTCAATTAGCAGTAGGTTTAGAGAGTAATATCCAAAGTATTCTTCTCAGCGGTGGTAGTATGGATTTGTTAGAAACATTGAAGCCAAAGGAAGAAGAAATTGCCGATTATCCGCTAGAAGAGCGACTAGAACAAGAAGAACAATATTTAGGGGTCTATTTATCAGGACATCCGACAGAAGAGTTCAAAAAAACACGCTTAGCCAAGCAAACGCAACTTGTTCATGAACTTGTTGAAAATCAGCCCACGAAATTATTGATTTATGTCAAAAACATTCGGACGATTCGGACCAAAAAGGGAGAACAAATGGCCTTTGTTGATGGGGATGATACAACAGGAAGTATTTCACTAACGTTGTTCCCAACTGTTTTTCGCCAGTTAAGACAGAGTGTCGAGAAAGGGCAAGTTTATTATGTGGAAGGAAAAGTGGAACGCAGTACGTACAATCAAGAATTGCAAATATTGGTTCAACGAATAGAAAAAGCGCAACAAGTAGAAACATCAATTAGTGACGAAACGTGTTTTATCAGAATTACAAAAGATGTCGAACAAACGGACGTTTTTCAGAAAATGAAAGAGGTACTTAGTCGTCATGCTGGACACATTCCAGTGATTGTCTATTTTGAAAAAACAGGAAAGAAAATAGTATTAAATGAAGAAAATTGGGTCGCTCATACAAGCGCTAGTCAGCAACAATTAGCTTACGTTTTAGGCGAGCAAAACGTCATTTTCAAATGATTTACGGTAAAAAATACTAGTTGTTTTCAACTTTTTTCATTTTTTTCTTCTTAACTCAAGACATTTTGGTTCTTTAATGGTAAAATGAATGACGTAATATTTTTGTATATCAATTTTTGCGAAAAGGTTTCTTTTGGCAGTTGAAAGTATATTATATGAGGTGAAATAGCGAATGAAACGCATTGGTATTTTAACCAGCGGGGGAGATGCCCCTGGAATGAACGCTGCAATTCGTGCAGTCGTACGCAAAAGTATTTTTGATGGAATCGAAGTTTACGGTATTAACTATGGATTTGCCGGTTTAGTCGCAGGCGACATCCGTCGTTTAGATGTTGCTGACGTTGGCGATAAGATTCAACGTGGTGGAACATTCTTGTATTCTGCTCGTTATCCTGAATTTGCTACTGAAGAAGGGCAATTAAAAGGAATCGAACAATTGAAAAAATTCGGTATTGAAGGCTTAGTTGTTATTGGTGGAGACGGTTCTTATCATGGCGCAATGGCTTTGACAAAACGTGGTTTCCCGGCTGTTGGAATTCCTGGAACGATTGATAATGATATTCCTGGAACAGATTTCACAATCGGTTTTGATACAGCGATTAACACTGTTTTGGAATCAATTGACCGAATTCGTGATACAGCAACTTCTCATGTTCGTACATTCGTTATCGAAGTAATGGGACGTAACGCTGGTGATATCGCATTGTGGTCAGGCGTGGCAGGCGGAGCAGATGAAATCATTATTCCTGAACATGATTTTGATATGAAAAACGTTGCCAAACGTATTCAAGAAGGCCGTGACCGCGGGAAAAAACATTGCTTAATCATTTTAGCAGAAGGCGTAATGGGCGGAAATGAATTTGCTGATAAACTTTCTGAATACGGTGATTTCCATACGCGTGTATCAATTTTAGGACACGTGGTTCGTGGGGGCTCGCCAAGTGCTCGTGACCGTGTATTAGCAAGTAAATTTGGGTCATATGCTGTTGAACTTCTAAAAGAAGGCAAAGGCGGTTTATGTATCGGTATGTTAGATAACCAAGTAGTTGCAGCTGATATTATTGACACGTTAGAAAACAATAAACACAAACCAGATTTATCTCTTTATGAGTTAAATCATGAAATTTCTTTTTAATCTTGTATATTAGCTAATCTTATTAGCTTTGTATAAACAAATTTGGAATAGGAGCGTTTTAGTAATGAAAAAAACGAAAATCGTATGTACGATTGGACCAGCTAGTGAATCCGTTGATATGCTAGTAAACTTAATTAATGCAGGTATGAATGTTTGCCGTTTGAACTTTTCACATGGTGACTACGAAGAGCATGGTGCTCGTATTAAAAACATTCGTGAAGCTGTAAAAATTACAGGGAAACGCGTAGCGATCTTACTAGATACAAAAGGTCCTGAAATCCGCACAAATGACATGGAAAATGGCGCAATCACAATGAAAATTGGTGATTCAGTACGTATTTCTATGACAGAAGTTTTAGGAACAAATGAAAAATTCTCAATCACTTATCCAGAATTAATCAATGATGTAAACGTAGGTTCACACATTCTTTTAGATGATGGTTTAATCGATTTAGAAGTAACTGATATCGACCGTGATGCAAACGAAATCGTAACAGTTGTTAAAAACGAAGGCGTCTTGAAAAACAAAAAAGGCGTTAACGTACCAGGCGTTTCTGTAAACTTACCAGGGATCACTGAAAAAGATGCTAACGATATCCGTTTCGGAATTGGTCAAGGAATTGACTTTATCGCAGCTAGCTTCGTTCGTCGTGCTTCTGACGTTTTAGAAATCACTAAAATTTTAGAAGAAGAAAACGCAACACACATCCAAATCATTCCTAAAATCGAAAACCAAGAAGGTATCGATAATATCGATGAAATCTTAAAAGTTTCTGATGGTTTAATGGTTGCTCGTGGTGACATGGGTGTTGAAATTCCAACAGAAGATGTTCCAGTTGTCCAAAAAGCTTTAATTAAAAAATGTAATGCTTTAGGTAAACCAGTTATCACTGCAACACAAATGTTAGATTCAATGCAACGTAACCCACGTCCAACACGTGCGGAAGCAAATGACGTAGCAAACGCAATCTACGATGGAACAGATGCAGTAATGTTATCAGGCGAAACTGCAGCAGGGGATTACCCATTAGAAGCTGTTCAAACAATGGCTCGTATTGCAGTTCGTACAGAAGAAACATTAGTTAACCAAGATTCATTCGCATTGAAATTATATAGCAAAACAGATATGACTGAAGCAATCGGACAATCTGTTGGCCATACAGCACGTAACTTGGGTATCCAAACAATCGTTGCGGCAACAGAATCAGGCCATACAGCACGTATGATCTCTAAATACCGTCCAAAAGCACATATCGTTGCAATTACGTTCTCAGAACAAAAAGCACGTAGCTTATCATTATCATGGGGTGTTTACGCAACAGTTGCTGACAAACCATCAAGCACAGATGAAATGTTTAATTTAGCTTCAAAAGTATCACAAGAAGAAGGTTATGCTTCAGAAGGTGATTTAATCATTATCACTGCTGGTGTTCCAGTTGGCGAAAAAGGCACAACAAACTTAATGAAAATTCAAATGATCGGTTCTAAATTAGTTCAAGGTCAAGGTGTCGGCGAAGAAGCAATTATTGCAAAAGCCGTTGTTGCAGGAACTGCTGAAGAAGCAGTTGCTAAAGCGACTGAAGGGGCTATTTTAGTTACAAAAACAACAGATAAAGAATACATGCCTGCAATTGAAAAAGCATCAGCATTAGTTGTTGAAGAAGGTGGTTTAACTTCTCATGCAGCTGTTGTAGCGATTGCGCAAAATATTCCAGTTATCGTAGGTGCTGCAGATGCAACATCATTAATTAATAATGACGAAGTGATTACTGTTGATCCTCGTCGTGGTATTGTTTACCGCGGAGCAACAACAGCTATCTAAATCTAATTAATTCAATCATTTGATTTTAAGCAATATGTACTCGGACGCAAAGCTGGGACAAACCGATTCGTCAGTTTGTCTCAGCTTTTTTTACAAGGAAGACAGTAGTATGAAATGTTCAGAAACACGTATTCAGTAAATAAAGAGTTGGGCGCAAATAGTAAAATTATGTCTGAGTTTTAAATTATTTATGTTATTTCACACAAAAATTTTGTTATTTAATTAAATAAGCGCTAAGTTATCTTCAACAGAAAAACAATTATAAAAAAAACGAAAGAAAAACAGGAAATAAGAAAGGGCTGTCAAGAAAATTTCATTGACAAAGCTTTCATACCCCTGTATAATAGCTTTTGTTGCTTAGGAGTGATAATTATGAAGTGGTCTTTGTTAGAATTAAATAAATACAAAGAAGAGCCGCTAGTGTTTTCAGAAACATTGCATCTTAAAGAAGAGCTTCTTCAACGAGATGATACCTTGTTGGATGTAAGTCCAATCAAAGTAGAAGGCTTATTAGCAGTCAATAAATCAGAATATTTACTTCATTACACTATTCAGGTAACTGTAACCGTTCCTTCATCCCGTTCTTTAGAACCTGTGGCTTTGCCAATGCAAATCACGGTCGATGAAGTCTTTATGACAAAAGAACAAATGGATACAAGAGATGAACGATTTGCAGCTGAAGAGATTATTTTATTGGACAAGCCAACAATTGATTTAGATGAATCTGTCGAAGACAACATTCTATTGTCCATTCCAATTCAAGTGCTTACAGAAGAAGAACAAAACAGTCAAGAAATGCCAAGTGGCAATGACTGGGAAGTGATTTCAGAAGAAGCATATTTGGAAAGTAAGCAGAAAGCAGCAGAACAAACAGTGGATCCTCGTCTGGCTAAACTATCAGAATTACTCAGCGATAATGCTGAAGAGGAAGATAACAGCTAGGTTGGAATATATTGTGTATGTAAATACACGCATCTTTACAAGGAGGTGGAACAACAATGGCAGTACCAGCTAGAAGAACTTCTAAAGCGAAAAAAGCAAAACGTCGCACACACTACAAATTAACAATCAAAGGCTTAAATGCATGCTCAAACTGTGGTGAAATGAAAAAAAGCCATCACGTATGTCCAGCATGTGGTCACTATGATGGAAAAGACGTAATGTCTAAAGAAGCATAAGCATAAAAACATTTTTTGAAATGTTGAATCCCCTAGGCTAACCATGGAGCCTAGGGGATTTGTATTTTTTTAAGAAAATATGAAGAAATTGGAAATTTATTGGCACTATATTGTTTTCATATGAAAGATAGTGCGTTATAATAGTGAGGATTATAAGAGAATGCTCATAGAATTTTCGTTGATTATAATATAGGAGGTCATAAAATGACAAAACAACAATTTGGCGTAGTCGGCATGGCTGTCATGGGAAAAAATCTTGCTTTAAACATTGAAAGCAGAGGCTATACAGTTGCGCTGTATAACCGTACAGGATCAAAAACAACAGAAGTGGTTGAAGAACATCCTGACAAAAACTTTCAAGCAACATACTCAATTGAGGAATTTGTGAATGCAATTGAAAAACCTCGTCGAATTATGTTGATGGTTAAAGCTGGACCTGCAACAGATGCGACAATCCAAGAATTGTTACCACACCTTGATAAAGGCGACATCTTAATTGATGGCGGTAATACGTTCTTCAAAGACACAATGCGACGTAATGAAGAACTAGCAAACTCAGGAATTAACTTTATTGGTACTGGCGTTTCTGGCGGAGAAGAAGGAGCCTTGAAAGGACCATCTATCATGCCTGGCGGACAAAAAGAAGCGTATGAGTTAGTTGCGCCAATTCTTGAAAAAATTTCAGCTAAAGCAGAAGACGGTGAACCATGTGTGACTTACATTGGCCCAAATGGTGCTGGACATTATGTAAAAATGGTTCATAATGGGATTGAATATGGGGACATGCAATTAATTGCTGAATCCTACGATTTAATGAAACAAATCTTAGGCTTATCTGTTGATGAAATGGCAGAGATTTTCAAAGAATGGAACGAAGGCGAATTAGACAGTTACCTTATTGAGATCACGGCTGACATTTTGACACGTAAAGATGATGAAGGAACCGACCAACCAATCGTTGATGTTATTCTTGATGCAGCAGGCAACAAAGGAACAGGTAAATGGACAAGCCAAAGTGCGTTAGATCTTGGCGTACCATTACCATTAATTACAGAATCAGTATTTGCACGTTTTATTTCGGCTTACAAAGAAGAACGCGTAAAAGCAAGTGGCATTTTATCAAAACCTGCAGCCTTTAACTTTGCAGGCGATAAAAAAGAATTGATTGAAAAAATTCGCGAAGCATTATACTTTAGTAAATTAATGAGTTATGCGCAAGGTTTTGCACAACTCCGTGCAGCTTCTGAAGAATACGGATGGGATTTACCATTTGGTGAAATTGCAAAAATCTGGCGAGCAGGTTGTATTATCCGTGCACAATTCTTACAAAAAATTACCGATGCATATGAAAAAAATCCAGCACTTGAAAACTTGTTGTTAGATGAATACTTCGTAGAAATTACGAAAAAATATCAACAAGCCGTTCGTGAAGTTGTTGCGATTGCTGTTCAAGCAGGTGTTCCTGTACCAACATTCTCATCTGCAATTGCTTATTACGATTCTTATCGTTCAGATCGCTTACCAGCGAATTTAATTCAAGCACAACGTGATTACTTCGGTGCTCATACGTACGAACGCACAGACAAAGAAGGAATCTACCATTACAGCTGGTACAACGAAGAATAAACACGCTGGAGACCATGAGTGTGGCTCACCATGCTCATGTTTTTACTGTGGCTTAAAAAAGAACCAGACAGATTGAGTAGTAATTCTCTAATAAGTAGTAAGGAATAAAAAGGTTGAGCTTGAGTATAGCTTTTAAAGAGAAAGGACAATTAATCAAATGAGCAACATTTTAATTATTGAAGATGAAAAGAACTTAGCGAGATTCGTTGAGCTTGAATTAAAACATGAGGGGTATACGACAGAAGTACACTACAATGGTCGTACAGGATTGGAAGCCGCTCTTAACAACGAATGGGATGCTATCCTTCTTGATTTGATGTTACCAGAATTAAATGGATTAGAAGTATGTCGCCGTGTTCGCCAAGTGAAAAATACACCAATTATTATGATGACTGCGCGTGATTCAGTAATTGACCGTGTTTCTGGCTTAGACCATGGAGCGGATGATTATATTGTTAAACCATTTGCAATTGAAGAATTGTTAGCTCGTTTACGTGCGTTACTTCGTCGTATTGATATTGAGGGCGATAAAAACGTTGCAAAACAAACAACGATTACATATCGTGACTTAACAATTGAAAAAGAAAATCGTGTCGTTCGTCGTAATTCTGAAATGATTGAATTAACAAAACGCGAATACGAATTACTATTAACGCTAATGGAAAACGTGAACGTTGTCTTGGCACGTGATGTGTTACTAAATAAAGTTTGGGGCTATGAAACAGAAGTAGAAACAAACGTTGTGGATGTATATATCCGCTACTTGCGAAATAAAATTGACGTACCTGGAGAAGAGAGCTACATCCAAACTGTCCGTGGAACTGGCTACGTTATGCGTTCGTGAGAACTAATTAATGAAAAGAACGATTAAAAAAGAACTGGAAGGCCCATCTTTAACTATAAAGTGGGCTTTCGCAAGTTCTTTCTTTATATTTGTAGTTTTTACCATTTTTGCGGTGATTACCTATAAGTCTTCTGTCAGTCTTATTGTTGCCAAAGAAAAGGAAAATGTCGAAGCAACGATTGCAGAAGTAACAAATCGATTAGCTAATGCCAATGAAAATTTAACGGTAACAGACGTTTTTGACTATTTAAAAACGCCGAGTGAAAGAGATGAAAACTACTATAATAAGCATACAGCAGTAGAAGGTTCGTTTATGGAAATGGACAGTTTCATATCTGAACTAGGACAACCAGAACTTTATTTATCTGTGTATGACACAAACCAAAAGCTAGTTTTTAAAACACAAAATGAATATGATAAGTTATTACAATTGGATCGACAATTACCTGTTGTTCGAACCGTTTTTGATAAAACCGGTTTTTATTCCGTGGAACCTATTTTTTCAAAAGAAACACGAGAAAAGATTGGCTATATTCAAGCGTTTTATGAACTTTCTTCTTTTTATGAAATTCGTAATCATTTATTATTAACACTTGTAGTTTTAGAAGTGATTTCTCTGATTGTAAGTAGTGTCTTAGGCTTTATCCTCTCTTCTTATTTCTTAAAACCATTAAAAGTATTGAGAGACACGATGGATACAATCCGCAAAGACCCGCAATCAGATGTCCACATGCCGGAGATTAATACGAGAGATGAGTTAGCAGATATCTCGGAAATCTTTAATGAAATGTTAGATCGTATGAGACGCTATATCGAACAACAAGAGCAGTTTGTTGAAGATGTTTCCCATGAATTAAGAACGCCCGTTGCGATTATGGAAGGCCATTTAAACCTTTTAAATCGTTGGGGAAAAGACGATCCTGAAATTTTAGATGAATCATTAAAGGCCAGTTTACAAGAAATTAGTCGTATGAAGAGTTTGGTCCAAGAAATGCTTGACCTTTCACGCGCTGAACAAGTGGACACCCAATATGCAAATGAACGAACAGATGCTAAACAAGTAGTCTACCAAGTATTTAATAACTTCCAATTGGTTTATCCTGAGTTTCATATCACATTAGATGACGATTTACCAACCGAAGTTGAACTGAAAATCTATCGTAATCACTTTGAACAATTGCTAATTATTCTATTAGATAATGCGATTAAATATTCAACAGATCGAAAAGAAGTGCATATTTCCATTTCTCGAACGATGAATGAATTTGAAATAGCTGTGCAAGATTTTGGTGAAGGAATCACTGAAGAAGACTTGGAGAAAATATTTGATCGATTCTACCGAGTAGATAAAGCCCGTGCAAGAAATAAAGGCGGTAATGGCTTAGGACTATCGATTGCAAAACAATTAGTCGAAAACTATAAAGGACGTATTGATGCAGAAAGCGTATTGCATCAAGGAACGATCTTTAGAATTTTTATTCCAATCGCTGGAATAAAAGAAGAGAGCAACGTACAATAAAGTACGTTGCTTTTTTTACGAATGATTAACGAACATTTCAGTAAGAGAAAAGGGATTATAAGATAAAGAAACGAATGTTTTCTTTGCAGAAAATATTCATCGTTCGAAATTGAAAAAAATGTTATTTTTCTGCAAAATAATAGTTGCGTTTTAGAAAAATCCTTGGTATATTAATATCTGTTCTGACAAACAGTTCGTTAAGAAAAAAGTTTTAAAAAGTTAAAAATTTTTCTTGACGAAAAGATAAATAACATGTTAGAATAACAAAGTCGTTAAAGAGATTGCTTTTAAATCAATCATTTGATCAAAAAAACTTGTTATAAAATAACAAAAAAGTTTTAAAAAGTTGTTGACAAACAACTGAGATAATGATAAGATATAGAAGTTGTCACAGCAGACGGCAACGACCGAGCAAAACAACTTAAAAGAACTTTTTTAAAAAAGTTCTTGACATTCAAACGAAAGTTTGTTATGATATAAAAGTTGCTGCGAGGTAACGTAGACC
>NZ_JAHLRI010000036.1:0-21166 GCF_018919685.1 Enterococcus sp. S183_ASV_20 | reverse complement strand
TCCTTCAGCACGCTTAGGATTAATCCCACTTTCTACCGAGAAATTACCTAACATAGCGCTAATTCCCTCTTTTGTATAGCCTTTTTTGGTAAGGTAGTCATACACTTGTTGTGCGCGTTTTTCAACACTTGCACCAGGAGAAAAATCAGTACTTCCAAGGATGGTTGTCTGTGTATAGGTTACTTTAGGAAAATAAAAGGCAGGATTGACCGTATACCATTCTTTTTTCACTTCGTCATATTTTTCATACCTGAAAGAGACCGTCTGATCTTTGGTGTTTCCTATAAACGATTCTACATCCACGGACATTCCTTTTCTTAACCGTTGATTGTTGACACCTTGAACAGTTAGTTTTGCTGTCTTTTCTTTTTCTAGTACAAATTGATTTTCTTTGGAGACGTCCTTAATTATGCCTTGCATTGGTGAGAGAAACGGTTGATTTGCTTCCAGTACCACGTCCATCCAATTGTATAGACTTATTTTTCCCTCTTTTTTTTCATAGCCGAAACGTCTATTCACAATTAAAGATTCTGTCTGTACAGGAAACATGAGTAAATCATCCAACGATTGATAGCCAAGCTCTTTTTTCACTTCTTGATAATTTTTGTATTGCTCCTCTTCAAGAAAATAGCCTGACTTTTTATCCGTCTCTAACTGATTCATGGTTTTTAATTGATAGTTTGGTTTTTTTCCATTTAAATCCGCCCACAACTCACTTAAAAAGGTTTCATACGTTTTTGTTCCAGTAGAAAGCATATCCAGCAGCTTAAAATCATCAAACCGATAATTAGTATAAAAGAGAACATCGTCAATCGCGCTGTAGAACTGGTCTTCGTCGTCGGTATGATCCGCATCAAGTTTTGTGAAATACGTCCAGGTCTCTGTTAAATCTCGTTCCTCTTGAACAATCGCAGGCTTTTGCGAACTAATAGCTGCCCCACTTATTAAAAAGATTAAAACAATTATTCCTAAAACGACCCAAGAGATAGGATTCTTTAAAATAAGCGCAGCTACTTTGACTGCAGACTTTTTTCCAGTAAACAAAGAGCGAAGTGCTCCTAGTCCTCGCTCTGATTTTTTTGCTACTTTTGCCATCTTCAACCGCATTTTTGAATTGCGAGCTTTCTTCATTAACTGATGCGGTAAGGAAAACTCTTTGGGTGTTCGTTGAAACCCTCGTCCTTTGGAAAAATTAAATAGTCGGTTTCCCATTCCATAGGAACCTTTGACCGTCTTTACCCCTACCTTTGTGGTGCTACGTGTCGCTTTTAAGCCCATTCGAAGATTAAATTTTGTTTGTTGGGTCTTTTCATACAAATTAACGCCTTCTTTTAAGGTATCTTCTTGTGCCACGCTAGAAAGGGCCTTTTGCTTCACTTCTCGTTTTAGTCCGCCTTTAACCTCTGCTTTCGCTTGATTTGTGACGCGTGTTGTATCCATTTTTTTGGTTCGACGATAGGCTTTTTTATAGGCAATTTTTTTCTTTTTTAATTCTAAGTAGTTCTTTTTAGCCAACAAGTGGTTGATGCTTTGTGCACGATCTCCTGTTTTGACCGTTAATTTGTGTTTTTGTAGCGCTTCTTTGTAACTTCTTTTTGACAACTTAAACTCATTTTTTGTTGATTTAAACGCTCTTTTTTGAAGCTTTGTTGCTTCTCGTGGACCTAAAGACAGATTTTTCTTTAGTTGTTCCGCTACTTGCGGTTTTACTTTTATTTTCTCTTTCCATTTTTCTTTTGATTCTGTCATCCCTTCACTTCCTAGCTAGGCGTCTGTATTCATAATTTCAAAAAGACGCGTGTTTGGTGGAATTGGGTTTTCAAAAGGCACAATGACGCCTCCAGCAGATATAATCCCTGTTCCTTGTGGAGAACGTGGGCCAATGAATTTTTCTAAAGCGGGTGTTATTTTTAAAATGTTAACCAACTGCTTCAAGTCTTCAGGCTTTTGCCGGAGGAAAAGTAAAAATTCACTATTGGAAACCATTTTTTTCCCCGCTTCCTTGTTTAATAAAGTTGCGGGATTTTGTGTGATTCCTGTAGTAATCGCGCCATATTTACGAATACGCGCCCAAAGGTTGGTAAACCATTCCGCTTCTTCTTCTGTTGTAAAATTCACTTGTAACTCATCAAAATAAAGTCTAGAGGTAACCTTTCTTTGCCCTGATACGACTTGTTTCCACAACTGATCTAAAATAACCTTCATCGCAAATTTCTTCAATCGATCATCCAATTTCTTCGTATTGAAGACAATGAATGACGAGCTTAAATCAATATTCGTTTGATGGGCAAAAATGTCTTGTGAGCCAATACAATAAGGTTCTACTTTTGTCGCTAATTCCTCCGCCCCTATGTTGTCTTGTTCTTGTAAAATAGAAAACCAATCCACCAATGTTGGCTCGTCTGTCTTCGTTTCAAATTTTTCATACGTTAATCGTGTCACGCGGTCAACAAGACCTGCGTCCGTATCTGTATAGCTTTTTAAAAGCGATTCAAACATGGTAGATAAAAGATTGGCTTTTTCTTTTACTAAGTCGATTCCCTGGTCTTCTTCGTTTAATAACTCTTTATCTACCATGCCTAAAATATTTAAGTGGTGGTTTGTTCCTGTAGAAATATCCAATATTTCTGCATCAAGTTCTCGACCAATCGGTAAATATTCGCTTTCTGGGTCTACTACGAAGAAACGATCCTTTGGATATTTTAATCGTGAAGAAAGGATTTCCCACTTAGTAGCCATCCCTTTCCCTGAACCAGATGTCCCAAAAATGAGCCCACTTGGTGTGATTAAGTCCCTCTTTCGGTCAATGGTAATCATATTTTTTGTTAACTGGTTACGCCCGTAGAATTGGCCCGTAGGACTTTGCAGCTCAACATTGGTGAAAGGAACTTGTGTCGCAAGGTTTGTGGTTGTCAAATCGCGCATATAGCTCATTTCAACATCTAAGTAAGGTTTTCCAATAGGTAAGACGGTGTTTAACGCTTCTTCTTTGTAATTATCCACTGTATCAAACACTACTTGCCAGGTTGTGCCCACATTCTTTATTGCATTGACTGCTTCATTTAATTCTTTTTCTGTCGTAGCTGTCACAAAGACAGAAAAAATGCCATTGAACAATTTTTGTCCTTCGTCTTTAATCCCTTTCATCAAGGACTCCGTCGCTTCTTTGATTTCTTTTGCTTCTCCTGATACAAAATCTTCTGATATGCCACTTCTAAAATTTTGTTTTTGTTGCTTTTGAATGGCCATGTCATTTAATGTTTTCTGTGCTTGAATCTTCTTTTTTACGGCGTTCATGTCATACGGCCGTGCGTGAATGCTGATTGCAAGCTCATGCCCTGTAGCACACAATTCCTTGATCAATTTATCTTCCAAGTATTTAGGGTATTGTTGAATCGTTAGAACCGCTGCGTAATTATCACCTAAGCGAAAATACGATTTATTATTTGGAAATTTAATTTTACTTGGAACAATAAACGCTTTAGACGTTAAGCCAGAAATAGCAATGTCTTGGTATGATGTGCCAAAATAAGCACCATACCGTAAGTAACTACTAAATAACGCCAGCCTTTCCAATCCATTCATTGGAGTAATCGCAAGATCGATTTGGTTCGATTCAAACCGATTTTTAAAATTCTGCATCAGATTTTCTAAATTTTTATTGGCTTGTTTCTTAGAATGACTGTTCGTTGTAGTAAAGATTGCATATTTTTCAACTTTAAAATTTCGCTCGTCTTGCTTCACTTGCTTTTCAATGATGGTATTAATTTCTTCTCGGTAGTTATCCAGATGATCTCCAGTGTATTCAAGCAACACTTCATCCATGATTGATTCTTCTTCTCGTTTGTTGATTACGACTAGTTGATACCGTGAATTTTGATCCAAACTATTTAATCCTTCCGCATAGCCCATCACTGTATTCAATTGCTCGTCTTCTGTAGCGATTTCATAATCTACTTCTCCCAGACGGTAACACTTGGAATATTCTTCTTCCACAATGTGCATTAAGCCTTCTTCAAATTGACTGGTATAAAAAATACTGTCTTGAACGGTTGGGTGTGCTTGTTGAAGCACTCGTTTTTTTACTTTTTTGTCAACGCCATTAGATAACGTCGGTTTCTTTGACTGTTTCTTTTTGAATAAATTCACTCTTTTCATACCTCCTAATTTTCCCTGTGCGAAAACTTCGGTCTTCATAATAAAAACGCAAAAGAAAGGCGCGTTTTTTTTCCTCCCATTTGTTCATTAATAAAAATACAGGATACCATCCTAGTAAAAAGGATGTAGCCAACGAACAAATTAGGAATGCCCACGTCGGAAGGAAAAACACTTCCAAAAGTAGAAGGAGAGTAATCCCAACTAAGCAAAGGTAAGCTTTTACTTCTCTTAGTGTGATTCCCCACACCTTTTTTTCAACCTTGGTTAAATCTTTATAGTATTCTGAACTAATGGCCATGTTACATCGCTCCTATCAATCGTTTTGCCAGTCCCTGGGAACCAACAAGTAAAAATGTGATGATTCCGTACTTAAATGCGACCGCGACAAATGTCATAATATTCTGTACGAGTGCACCCGCACCTTGCCAAATGCCCCCTTCAAATTTTGAAAGGGAAAGAAAATCATTGGCTGCAATCGTAGGAATCAATCCCAGTAATAACACCAATAAAATTCCTTGTAGCGCATAAGCCATTACTTGTTTGACAAACCCTATCGCAATTGAACGTAGTTCATCATGAACAAAGAAAGCAATTAGTATGGGCGCAAGTGCTTTAAGAATATACAATTGTATACCTCTCAAGAAAATAAGAATTTTGGCAACAACTTCTGACAACCATAGCGAAAAATACGCAATGGCATAGAACAACCCCACCAGTGGCTTTGCCCAGAAAGAAACTTTGCCCATCTTGGGAATGGCTCCGCCTACTGCTTGGGGCGCTAATACCGAGTTTACCCACTTTGCCCCTTGAATGGTAAACCATACAATCGCATCAATAAGATAGCCTGAGCTCATCACAAGAATGTAAGCAATGACATATTTCATTGCAAGGTCAGTAAGTACTTCTATGCTTAATCCACCATTTTCTGTTGGGAACTTTTTTTGCATATTCGAAAGCTCAATTAGAAATAAAATACTTAAAAGAGCGAGCCCTAAGGGAATTAGGGCTTTTGCAATTTTTTCCATGACCGCATTGGTTGTTGGATTGTATTCAGCTAACGTTTTAAATAATTGATCTGTTGTTCCTTCTCCAACTTGCATCCATTTGGCCTCCTTTTAAAATCGTATGCCATTAATTTGTGTGATGACATATGCGACCACTCCACCAACAGCTAATAGTACAGCTCCACCTACAACAATTTTTTCAATTCCTTTATCTGTTGTTCGTGGATCATCATTGGCCATACCTGAACGAATATCCTTAATACCGTACAAAATACCCATGGCAGAAACAATCCCAATGATCCCGCCAATTAATGTAACAATTTTGATTACTATGCTCATTTTATCTTTTCCTTTCTATTCTTCATTTTTACCAACCTTCGTCGGCTGCTTCACTTTCCTCGTATTCGTCGTTCTCTTCAAACTCTTCTAACGTAAGAAAATTTGTGACAGCATGTCTGACTTTTCCTTTATATTCTTGTTCTTCCACTTTAATGTAGACTTCTTTATTCTTCAGAAAGTCAAAGGTTTCTCGATTATAGCCAAAGTCAACGTCTGGAATTTCTACGCCGTTGTCTTGAATACTTGCTAAAAGATAACGTAAATTATCTTCCGTATAATCATTGCCAAACGTTAAATAAAATGCCCCTTTTTCTTCATTTTTTCCAATAATAGAAAGGACAAACATATCATTACCTTTTTTTGATTTTGTTCTATTTACTGTCGTAATCCGTGCAGCATGCGTGCCTAACTCAAACTCCTTAATTTGAGACTCTCTTTTTAATGGTCGTTCGTATTTCATAGAAATTTCCTCCTCAATTCTTATTCGTTAATCGTAAATTCTTTTTCTTCTGGAAGTTTTGTTACCCGGTAGCTATTCTCTTTCTTTTCTATGGACACGGTAATCTGTCTCGTTTCTGTTGCTTCTTTAGCCACTTTTAAGGTAACGACATACGTAAGGATCCATTGGTTGCCTTCTTTTTTTGATTCCCAAAGAAATAACGTTCTTATTTGTTCTTTAGACCCCTTAATCTCTTTGAGCACTCCTTCAGAAACATACTTTTTAACTTGCTTTTGCGTGGCTTTGTCACTCTCTTCACCAGAGTACAGACTGGATAAGAAAAACCGAGCAACAACATCCACTTGTGGTTGTTCATGCACTTGTTCTTGTAAATGTGTTAATCGTTCCTCTAACTTAGAATCATTTTGGCTCGTTGGTTTACTTTGAGAACCAAATGACGCACCTGTAAAAACACCTACTGCTAAAAATATAAGTAAAGCAACCGAGAAATAGCTATAGCGAGAAATTGTTGTAAAAATAGTTGATTTTTTTTGCTTTTCTTCTCTCTTTTTAGAGGGCCCTGTTGAGCGCTCTACTTTCTTCGGCTTATTACTCACATTTCTTTTAAACAAACGAAGGAATACTTCTAAATCTTCTTGTCTTACTTCCTCGTTGATTTCTACAGTCTGTACCATGTTTTGAAGAACAGTTTCCTCAACTACCGGCAAAGTCATTGTTTCTCTTACAAAAGCTTGTTCGTCCGTTACACTGTGATAGAGGTCGTACGTAATTAGAAGGTCAGCCATTGTTTCATTAAACTGGTCATTGATTTTTGATAACTCTTCAATGCCTTGTACTAGACTGATTTTTTTATTTAGAACCACCTCATTTAGTAACGGATGGCTTTGTTGCGTTGTAAATAAAATGAACAAGCAAAGCACCTCCTTCTCATCGAACTTTTGAAAATAAATTTCTTTCTCTAAGCTTTTTTCTTATTCTTTTTAAAGAAAAAGAATCCTGAGATTAATACAAAAAAGCTTCCCAATACAGAGAAAAGAAGTGTGAATTTCTCTCCTGTATGTGGCAATACTTTCATTTTTCCATCACTTGCTTTTACCTCAACGTTTCCGCTAGGTAAAACCTTATACGAGCTGCTAATTGGTTTTAATCCTTCTGGTGTTTTGGTTAACGGAACACCTTTATCTACTGCTACAATTTCTTCCCCAGCTTCTGTTGTAATTGGAGTAGTTGCACTTGGTACATGTGTTACCTCCGCTAAGTTGCTTGTTTCAATAGGAATACTTGGTTGTGTTCCTGCCGATTGGTTCGTTTTATCGATTTCTCCACTAGGTGTAACGACTACGTCTATTGGTTTAGTGGGCTGTTCAGGAGTTTTTGGTGTTTCTGGTTCTGCTGGTTTTTCTGGAATCACTGGTTGAGTTGGTTCTTTCGGTTGTTCTGGAGTAACAGGTTTTTCTGGTTCGCTTGGTGTTGTAGGCTCGGTTGGTTGACTAGGTTCTGTTGGCTCGCTTGGTTCAGTCGGTTCAACTGGCGTTCCAGGATCAATTGGCGTTGTTGGTTCTGTTGGCTTTTCTGGCTCACTCGGTGTTGTAGGCTCGGTTGGCTTGCTAGGTTCTGTTGGTTCAGTTGGTATTACTGGCGGTTCTGCAGGATCCACTGGCTCAGTAGGATTCGTAGGTTCACTAGAATCAGTTGGTTCGGTAATTGGTGGGGTTGCTGGATCTGTTGGTCCTAAATCGTCAGCGAATGCTGTTATACTTCCGACACCGAATACTAGTACTGCACTAAACAAGCTTGATAAAATAATTTTTTTCATTGTAATTTCCTCCAAATAATTTTTTTTATGATTTAATTGCTTTTTTTCTTTATTAACAAATTTTAACGAGTTTAAACTCATATAATTGTAGTAGTGAGGGAAGGGTCATTACTCCTTTTCTTCTGCTCACTACACTCGACTATCTATTTTTTTGTTCGTTTCGCAGTTCTTTTTCTGATAAAAAATAATCATGATAGGCTTCTCGCTTAATGCGTGTTTCAATGTAAAACATTGGGACTTCAAAAGTAGAGTTTTGTTCGAATCCAAATTTGCTTCTTTCGGTATCCACTTTCAGCGTTAATGTTTTTCCGTTTTTTAGTAAGTGGATAACATCGATCTCATGAATATTTTCAGGCGTTACTTGGTTATTTGTTAATAATTCAAAGGTTTTCCCTTTTTTTACTTTAATCATCAATAGGCGACCACGAAATCCTTGCCAACGAGTATTGACTTCTTTTTCCTGAATAGCTAACTCTTTCATTGCGACACTTCCTGTTCGTTCTTTTATTTTTTCCATCATTGTCCTTTCCAACAAAAAAGAGAAGCACGCATTTGGCTTCTCTTTACCTGTCTTCATTGCTTCATTATTTTTCTGTTTCTTTTCGTTTCAATCCAAACCATGCCAGTCCTGCAAGCATTCCTGCCCCTAGTACAGAAAGTAACGTATTTTCTTTCTCGCCAGTATGCGGCAATTCTGGCACCACACTTGCCTTTTCTACCACTAATGGCTCTACTGGTGCTTGCGGTGTTTTTGGTGCTGGCGGTACAATTACTGTTTTTTCTGGTGGCGTTTGTGGTTTTTCTGGGGTATGTGTCACTACCGTATTGGTTTTAATCTTCTCATTGTTGAAAGATTCTTCAATCGTGTTATAAACGTCTCCTGCCGCAATTCGTTCTACACCAATGAACGCTTTCCATGAGTGCGCAACGTGTTTGTTTTCTTTTAGATTCATCGCATCCAAAAAGGCTTGACTGGCCGTGATTTTCACTACCCCTTGTTCAAAGGTCATCGTGAATAGTTTCGAAATGTCGTCCCCTTTATTCACTTTGGTTCCGTCTGCTAAAACAAACGCTGAATTGGCAAACACAGACCATTGGCCACTAAATTTGTCATGTTTGACGTCTAGTTTGTCACTAAGCGACCATTCTTCCACAACACCAGCGTATTCTGCAGGAATGTCACTACTTGTAAATTCATAGAAGAATTTCTCCCCTAATTTGATTGTAGCGCCATTTTGACTTTGTTTGTCACCGACTTTAATAACCACGTCTTTTTTAGGGTTCACTTTTGGAATATGGTTGACAACGGTATTCGTTTTAATTCGTTGACCAAATGTATTTTGTTCCGCTGAATTATAAACATCCCCAGAAACATCAGCTTTGACTTTTGTAGGGAGTGTTACACGCAATTCTTGCCCACCATACGCTAGAATAAAGGCTTGTGGGTCTTTGGCAGAGATTGTCACCGTGCCTTTGGCATCGTCCCATGAGATCGTAAACTGGTTCGTAATGTCTACCCCTTTAGAATCTTTGACACGAAGGATGTCTTTGATTGGTGACACTTTCGTTTCGTCGTAATCATCGAAGAAAGAAACGCCTGTCGCAAGATCGACTGTGTCAAAAGCAAAGTCTTTATCGTACCCTTTTAAGTCCCAGGTCATTTCATAAGAAAGAACATCACCACGAGCCACTTTTCCATGGTTAATATCTTCCCCTTTTTTGTTGTGAACGGCTTTAGTTGGTTTTGGATCATCAGGCGTATGCGTCACCACCGTATTAGAACGAACAAGCTCTTTGTTGTAGTTTTCTGTTTGCGTATTTTCTACGTCACCTGTTTTGATCCGTTCGACTTCCAGATACACAGACCAAGCTTGTTTGCCTACTTTATTGCTTCCTTCATTCAAGGCGGCCAATAATGCTTGATTCATCGTAAACGTCAAGTCTTTATTGTCTTTGTTTTCTAAAAGAATGTAGGCAGAAATATCTGTTCCTGCTTTTAACGTTTTGTCCCCTACTTTAAGGTCATAGTTCGTAATAGCGTGCCATTTTCCTGTGAAACGATCATGGGTCGTGTCCAAGACATCATTCATGCCCCATTCTTCTGTGATTCCGCCATAGTTGGCTGGACGTTCAGAAGATTTCACTTCATAATAAATTTTTGTTTGTAACGGAATATCTTTATCATGTAGAGAAACATTGCCAACTGTACCGTTTTTATCTGCTTTTACATCTTTGGAAGGATTACTACCTGGCACATGGTTAATCACTGTATTTGTTACCGTTTCACCATCGTTTGTCAATTGAACAGCTGTATTTTCAAAATCGCCTTCTACATTTTTCACTACAAACGGCAAGACAAGTAAATATTTATACCCCATTGCTAAAACAACGGAGCCGTCTGCGTTGGTTTTCATCATTGCCGTGACGGTGTTTTGATCTAAATTAAGGTCATAAGAAGCGGTCACGTCTTTCGCTTTTCCTGAATTAATTGCTGCAGAAACAGCTTTTAAGTCTTTTTCGTTTAGACTTGCGTCCGCTTGATAAACTTTCACTTTGGATAAATCAATCGTCACTTTTTCTGCATCAAAGGTATCTCGAATCCCTTGTTTTGTTACTGTTTTTGGATCTACTTTGGCAAGTTCTGTCGTATCCCCTGTCACAATGTATTGTAAAGAATCGCCACGCTTCACATTTAAATCATTGATATTTTTCTGACCATCAGTGACTTCTTTGTTCGGAACAAGAACAGGAACCACATTGGTTTTGTATCGATTGAATTCAATCGTTGCTTTTTCTGGTTCTTTTGGATTCCCTTTCTTTTGGTATGGTCTAATTGATTTCGCATTTAAATTGGTACTAAAGGCAAACCATTGGGCACCAGATAGGTTGACTTTTCCTTTGGTTGTCATCCCGAAAGAGAAAGAAATACGTCCACCCTCTCTAGCTAGACCAACGCCAGAACCATAGTACGCATTTTTATGACCTACAGCGTCCCAATCACTATTTTTTAGTCCTGAAGGCCCTGTCCCATAATCAAGGTCTTCGGTTGAGTAGAATTTTCCATCCGCTTGTTTCTTCACGTAGGAACCATTAATATATTTGAAGGTATTTTTTGAGCCAAAGTCTGAAACAAATTCCGCATGTTCTACACTATAATTTGTTCCTAGACTAGAGTTTAATGACGATAACGCATAGGCAAAGGCATGGTCTTTCTCTGGTAAAACTTCTTTGCCATTAGCATCATATAATTTAATGGTTAAGCGAACTTTTACGTCCTTCCCATTGGCATTTTTAGTACCAACAAATGCAGTAATAATAGGATCGTTTGAAAATACTGCATTTAAGGTGCCGCTTTGACTTGGTGCAGATTGAAGTTCATAAATGAATTCTGCTTTTGTGATTTTTCGGTTTAAATAACTAGCATTTAAGCCTGTATACGTGACATTGACCGGTTTGTTTTTTTCTAAAAGAACCGCGTAGCCGCCTTTAGGACCAAACTCAACAGCAGCCACTTTTGAGCTTTGGAAGTTGCCTGTTGCTTTTCCATTCATATCCTTACTTAATTTTGTAAAAATATCTTTGGATTGTCCTTGGTTTACTTTGTTAAATTCGGAGGCTTTAATAAACTTGCCACCTGTAATCTTGTCTATTTTAGTATCCTTAGTCACAATGCTTGAATCAAAAACTAAGTCTTTGCTGATTGCTTCATTCACATAGCCTTTGTCATTTTTGTGTTTGTTGTATTCCGCCACTTCTTTTTCATAACGCTCTTTTTCCGCTTTGTTTTTTGCCGCAATTTCTGCATTTTCTTTGGCAATTTTTTCATTTTTGGCTTTTAATTCAGCCGCTTGTTGCGCAATCTTTTTCGCTTGTTCTTTTTGTAGTTGGTCTACTTCTTTTTCTTTTGCAGCTAAATCTTTAGAAGAAACGTTGCCTAAGTCTTCTGCTGGTTTTTCAACGACAGTAATGTTCGGATCTTTTTTCGCTTCATCAACTGCTTTGTCAACGTCTGGTGTTTCAAATTCTTTAGGAATGGACGTTGCTTTATTGGCTTCATTTTCAGCTGGTGCAACTTCTGTTGGCTGCCCTAGAGGTTCATTGGTTGTTTCAGGGCTGACTACTGGTTGTTCTTGTGCTGATTTTTCTGCTCCTACTGTTGGTTGTTGCACGTTTGTGGTATCATTTGGGGTAGCTGAACTCTGTTCAGCTCCATTTTTTTCAGACGCTACTTCTTCTACTTTGGTCGGTTGAGAAGTAGTGTCTTTTTGTACTGCAGATTCTTCAGATACTGCCGTCTTAGGTGTTTCCTTTCCTGACTGCAGGTCGGGGTTATCGGGTTGCACCATGGTTGTTTCTGGTTGCGTATCTAATTCCGCAGCTTGTACATTATCAGTAGCTAATCCTACAACTCCTAACACGCCTAGAAAAAGAATAGGGGCTACAACCCAGTGTTTCTTTGCCTTATACATTTTGAAGCGTTTCTTTACTTCTGTCTGTTGATTCATGTATCATTCTCCTCGATTTTTTATTTTTTGTTTGTAGAAATAGTTCACGCAACACAAGGGGCTCGTTGCTTTTTCATCATCACTTTCATTCCTCCTCACAAAAAGAGAACCGAAAGTTCTTCGATTCTCTTAGTTTTTTTGCGTTAAAAACATTTAACGTGCTATTATAATTGTGTAAAAAGTACAAATCACTTCTTTACAACTCTTATTCGTTTAGTCAGTCGGCGGAAAACGGCTGACTTTTTTGTTGCCTAAAATTTTATTGTCAGGTACTATTTAAGTGTCTCCATCCGAGACAATCCATTTATTTTTTGTTGACCAGCGGAAACTGGTTGGCTCCTAAATTTGGTAGATTCTTCTGCCTTTAATACGATCAGCCAACCATTTTGGTTGGCTATTTTTTTGTTTTTCAATTTATTCTAATAATTATAAAAAAAGGAGCGAAATTTTTCGCTCCTTTGACTTTCTTATTTAATTTTAAAGATATTTTTTACTTTCTTCTCGTTTCTACTAACAAAACTCATAATACCCGCAGCTCCAAACAAAGCAAATATCAGACCAGCTATAGCTAACCATTTATTATTTTTTTCTCCTGTATGTGGTAAAGAGTCTGGGGCTTTTGCTATCTGTTTCGTCTTACGAGATTCTGAATGTGTTAATGCTTGTGCTTTTGGATGTTCTTTTTGTTTAGAAAAAGATAACTGTTGGAGACCAGGTGTTTTATCAGCCGAAGTAGCACTTGCTACTACCATTTGTTTTTGTTCTCGTTCAAGCCGTTGTTGCTCTTTTGCTACTTGCTCTTGCAACGCTTCTTGTCGCTGCTGTTCGGCTTGTTGTGCTTCTAAGTCTCTTAATACGCCTTGGTACTGCTGTAGCTCTAACTTCGCATTAGAAAGGTCTTCTTGTGCTTGTGCATAAGCAAGTGTAGCAACAGCTTGTTGTTCTTTAAGTTCCTCCAATGATTTCAGAGAATTTTCATAGGCTTCTTGTGCTTGGACCACTGCTGCTTCTGCCTTGTTTAACTCGTTTAACGCTTTTTCGTATGTTGGTTGAGCATTTTCTAAACGAGACAATGAACGTGTACTTGTTTTAAGCGCAATTTGTTTTTGATTTAAGTTTTCTTTTGCTAAATCTAATACTTCCTTCAAACTATTCAATGTGTTTTCTTCTGCTTTTTGGGCTTCTTGTTTTTCTTTCAGCACTTTAGCAGACGTTTGTTCTATCGCTTGTGCGTCTGCAACTTTTGTTTTCGCTTTTTCTAAAACAGCAGCTCGATTTTGAATTAACTCATTGATTGTTACCAATTGATCTTTTGTTTGTTGAAGGCTTTTTTCTGCCGTTGCAGTTTGTCGTACTTTTTCTTCATAGTTTGTCGTACTCTTAGTCGCAACTGCTTGAAGATTGGCCAATGTCGCTTTATGAACAGATAGTTCTTTTTCTGCTGTTGCTTGTGTTGCTTTGGCTGTATTTAAGGCTTGCTGACTTACACTTTTTGCTTGTTGAGCGTCTGATTCTGCTTGTTTAGCAGTAGCTAAATTTTCTTGATTGGTTGCTACTTCTTTTTGAAGGGTTTCTTTACTCTTAAAGACTGGTGCAGTGCCTTCTTCATAGGTACTTGCTTCAACTAATTTTGATTGATTATAGCTAATGATATGGATTTTTGCTGAAATATCATTTAAATCTCCTGAAATAGAAACTGCCATGTTTGTTGTGTCCCCTTTTAGCAATGAATCTATATGAGAATACGCTGAACTTTCATCGTCAAAAAGCATATCAGCAATTGTTTTTCGAGCAGCTTTTTCAAACTCTAGTTGAGAAATAGTGCCATTAATCGTTTCAAAATAGCCCATACTTAGATTTTCATAAAAGTTTTGTCCTGGGAATTCTTTAAAACCATTTTCTTTTGCTGCACGATTGATCGCATTTACGTCATGATCAAACTCTTTTGGATTATCATATTTTGCTACATCCCAAGCAAATTTCATAGCTTGGTTAGAAATCTTCAACTTTTGTAACCCAAGCTTTTCGCGAACATCATTGATAAGTCCTACAACGTAATCGCTCATTTGTTGCTTTTGTTTTTCGGTAGGATTTTTGACATTGATCATTTCCGTTACTTTTGCCGCATCTGCTTGATTTTCAGGAAAAACTTTATTTAATGCTAATGCTTCTTTTTCCATTGCTTGCTTTTCTTGTTCAGTTAATTTTTTGTAATAATCAGGTGTGAAGTTAGCAGGTAAGTTAAGTCCTTTATGCCCCTTTAACTCTTCTTTTGAGCTATCTAAAGTATTCTGCGCTTGCTTTGTTGCTGCTTGCTTGTCTTTCAAAGCATTTTCTTTCGCAGTTAAGTCTGCCTGTTTTGCAGCTGTATCTGCTTTTGCGTCTGCTACTTTCTCTTGACTCGTTGTCACAACAGTTTGTTGGTCTGCAACTGCTTGATCGTCCTTCGTTTTTTGATCTTTAGCTTTGGCTTCTTCTTTCTGTTTGTTAGCCAATTCAGCTTCTTTTGCAGCTTGTTCGTTTTCTGCCTTTGCTTTTTCCGCTTCCGCATTTTTCGCTAATTCTTCAAGCTTGGCTTGTTCTTGTTTCGCAGCTGTTACTGCTTGTTGATCTTTTTCATTTTGCACTTTAGCAGCATTCGTTTCTTTTGCTTTTTCATCAACAACAGCTTGTTGTTGGTTAACGTCTGCTTGAGCTTGATCCACTACTTTTTGTTGGTCATCAACAGCTTGTGTATCCGTAGCCACTTGCTCTTTGGCTTTTTCAATGGCTGAAGGTGTTGCTTCATCCACGACTTTTTTAGCTTCGTCTACAACTGCTTGTTGGTCAGTCACTGCTTGTTGACTTTGATCCAATGCGTCTTTGTTTTGATTGACCACTGCTTGTTGGTCTTTAGCAGATTGATCAATGGTGTCTTTTTCTTTTTTCGCAGTGTCAGCAACTTGTTGTTTTTGATCGACAATTGCTTGTTTCTCTGTTACTTGTTGCTGTTTTTCAGTAATGGCTTGCTCCGTTGTTTGTGTAGCTTTCACTGTTGGTTGTTCTGAAGAAGCATTTTCAGGTGTTTTTGGTTGCGTTTGTTCTGCTGCCTGTACCTCATTTCCCCCAATACCTGCTACCCCTGTTGCGACTAAGATACTTAACCCTGTACTTGCAATCTTTTTCATGTTGTTTTCCTCACTTCCGATTTTTTTTATTATAAATGGGATACCCATTTTCTTCACGCCATTTTTTTAGCGTTTTTGCATCTACGTTTAGTCGTTCCGCTATTTGTTTGAACTGCAAACCACTTCTCTGATAAATTTCAAAAGCTTCTTTGGTAATTTGGTTATAATACTGTCTCACATCCGCAGTTTCTATTTTTTCTGCAAGCTCTTGAACACGTTTAAAACGCTCGGTGTGTTCTTTTCTATGCCAATCAGGGTCTTCATTCATTAATCGTAACATTTCTTTACGCCATATTTTCTGTTCTCTTTTTGTCATGCTCTCACCCCTCGTAAATTATCATAGCAAAAGATAACTACCCTGAAAAATAATACCCTGTTATTTCGTGAAATATGTCTCATAAGGAAACACCTATTGTTTACTGGTTTCAAAAAATCAAGTCTTTTCACAGGGTTTCTAGCAACCGTTACCCTAAACTCTAGGTGAGTCGGATATTGCTCACTACCAATAATTGGTAGGTCGTGGCAATCTCACCATGTACCGTAGCACACCAACTTCACAATCATTGTGTGGGTCTCCGTTCATACTGGAGCTTTTAGCTTTTCTCCTAGCGTTTAACGACACCCTGATGGCTTCTGTACCCTTGCCCCTTCATAGCTACGCTGATAAGCAAGGCAGCGGACTTCTCGCTGACTATTCAGTTGTAAAAAAGAAAGCGTTCTTCTTCTCGTTATCAGAAGATAGAATGTTTCTTTTTTGTTTGGCAACTTTGCTGGAAACCAGCAAACAATAGGTGTTTCCTGAATACTTTTGTTACACTTCTTCTTCGTTTAAATAATTCCAAATGGTAGTGAGTAACTGGTCAAATCGTTCGACAATGAATACGTCAACATCATTTTCTAGTAACCAATCCACTGTTATCTCCCAACTCGCACCTTTTTGCGCAGCTCGATACAGATGGCCTTGGAAGTCTTGCGGAATGACTAGTTTTTTCTTGTCCGAGCAGGCAACAACAAGAGCTGTAAAAGTTGTTTCATCCATTCCACAATTTTGTTCATAGGAAAATACTCGTATCACGTCTCCGTGATTTAGTTCTTCTGCATGGGTAATTCGTTTCTTTTCCATAGAGTCCTCCTTGTTCTATTTACTCAGTTACACTTCCTGTGGTATACTATTCTTAACATTTTATTCATTAATTTTTTCTTTCAATGATGCTTGTCAGCTAGCGGAAACTAGTTGACTTCTTTTTTATTCACTTTTTTTACAGGAACAAGGGTTAACTTGGTGGACCCTTTTTTTCGTTCAATGATTTTATTTCCATCTTTGTCATAACAAGAAATGATTTGACGAAGCAATGCTTTTGTGACACCCATTTGAGGAATTTCTCTATATTTCTTCCAGATCATTTTCCCATGTTCTAAAACCTGAACCGCTAGATAAAATCGCTCGTTTTCCAATACATAACAATTTCCTGTCTTTGTATGTATCCGATAGACCTTTTGTAAAATCATTGTACCCGTCACTTTTTGCTTCATTCTTGAACACCAGCCCTTTCTAAAATTTAGCGATAAAAACCAAAAAACGGGGAACATATACATGAACTGTATACGTTCCCCGTGTACTGCAACCATCATTCCACCATACAAAACAATTTATTTAAAGTAATCTTTTTCCTAGACCAATAAAGGAGTTTAAAAAGGTCTGGAAATTCACTTAAAAAAATGTTATAATGTATGTTGTAACTTATGTTGCAGTGTTCGAGAACCGAGTATAGTTCATGGGATCAGCATGAATTATTTAACTATCCTCTTGGGTTGGTAGCCCAAAGATAGTCGGTTCTTATTTTTAGTTACTTTTTTCTAGTTTCATGGTATAATTCGTATGTTGGACGAAGTCATACTACTAGTGGTGTGGCTTTTTTTTAAGAAACAAGAGTTAATATTAGTGCAAACAATAATGCAGCTATATGTTTTTTTTGTTGTTTCATTAAATTTACCTCACTTAGTAACTATTCATTACAGTTACTACTATAGCATTAAAGTTTACTCATTACAAGTATATGTATTTTAAAAAAGACGTTTCCGGGAAAAATAATTCATTTTTTATTTATTTTCTTTTTTTTGCCGATTTTCGTCATATTCAGAATACATTTATAGGAGTTGAATATATGCATTTAAATGAATTAATGAAAATACAAAGAAAAAGCGAGAAATTATCTCAAGCTAAGTTTTATGAAGGTATTTTTCAGCGTAATTCAGCAAGCCTTTTTGAAAACCATAATGAACATTTTTTAAAAATTGCTGATTTGCCAATTCTTGCAGATAGAAGTAATTTAACAATACCTGAAATAATTAGAACTTGTAATGAAGATTTTAAAAGTGTTTTTGATAAAGATTTAGAAACATATTATTTTGTTCTTTCAAAAATTCAACAAAATCCTGATTCAGAATACAATCAAGAACTCTACTCTCTTTATCAAAAATCTATACATGAAAAATTTACTTCGTTAAAATACATGAATTTATATTTACTTATAAAATTGCAAACCTCTAGTTTGATTTCAGAAATTATTCCTGTGGATAAACAAGATTTAGCTGATATAAAAAAGATGTTTTCATCAAGCAAAAGATTTGTATTGTATCACTATAAAATTCTTTCTAATCTATGCACTATATTCCCTTACTCTGATCTTCAGACATTGATAGAGCAACTATTTCCTTTACGTGAAGATAGTGACGAGCAGATTAAAGATACAGCTTGTTTATCCTTGTCTAATGCAATTGCTCTAAGTATATTTACAAAGGATTACAGTTCTTGCTTTATACTTCTAAATCACTTTGAAACTTTGTTATCAAATTACACTAGTTATAAATATAAATTAAGTTTCATAGCTTCAAGAAATATGCTTCTATACTTTACTTCTGGAGATATAGAGCATATTATGAAAGTATTCTCGTATGTTGAAATATTGAAACAAGTGGAAAGCCCTGAATATGTTGAGCAATTCCATAAAAACTTACAAACAATCATTTCTAAAAGTGATGATGAAAAAGCAAAACAAATATTTGGTGTTCTTGACGATGATGGACAAGTATTAGACCCCAAAAATTTTGACCACAAAAAAATAGATTAACTTAAAACCCAAAAAATAAGACATTAAAAATCTTATTTTTTGGGTTTTCCTATCCTTACAGTTAAAATAAATTCTTAATTATATCTAGTCCACCTATGATATTTCCAACAGTACCACCAATACTTGCTAAAATAAATACCAAAAATATTCTCAATACCCTATTTTTATATATTTTTTTTATTGATAGCAAATCTTCATCCATTGTTTGAAAATCATGAACTTTAGGTTTTCTGATGGTAGCTTCTACTATTGCAGAAAATACACCTATTGATACCATTGGTAGTAACGTTGCAAGTGGAGCAAGTACTAAAGAAGTAATAACCGTCAATGGATTAGCAAGTGCTAAGACAGTAAAGAGTGCAGCTACGCCGCCATTCCATATACCCCATCGAATGATTTGATTTATACCTATATCCATTCCTAAAACAAAAGAATAAATCAATAAACCAATAATTATTAAAGGTATAATACTTTCTAAAACCCTAGTTGACCAAAGTTTGGGTGGTAATCCGTCTAATTCCTCAATATTTGCTTTTCGATTTTCCTTTATATTTTTCTCAACTCCATTTAAGTGAGCTTGACCAATAACAACAACTATTTTTTCTCCTTCTTCATTTAGAATTTTTGTAGACATATATAAGTCTCTCTCAATTAAGAAAGATTCCCACAATTCAGGGTATGTTTGCTGTAATTGTTCAAATATAGGTTCAAAATTTTCTGAATTAAGAAGTTTCTTCATTTCTTCTTTAGAATCTTCTGCTCCTTCTAAAACTTTACCAAAAGCATGTGGGAAAAGAGCTTTTTTTCTTAGAGGTATCAACCGCCAAAAACGTTTAAATGTAACTTGTGAGTCTCTATCGACTAAAGCTAATTTAGCCCCAATTTTTTCTGCACTATTCACTGCTTGGAAAAATTCTGCTCCTGGCACAGAATCATTTATTTTTGCCAAATGTTTTTGAATTAAACTGTATATTACACTTGAGATCAAAACTATTAATTTTTTTTGTTTAATTACTTGAACAATATCTGTATCTGACCATTCATCAGGATTCATATATTTATTGTACCTTGTTTTATCCCATTCTAAACAAACAGTATCTGGACTTTCCTTTTCAATTACCTCTTTTACCAATTCTGCACTCTCTTTAGATATATGAGAGGTTCCAACAAGTATAATTTCTCGTTTATCTAAAAAAATTCTACGTACTAATTCCATACTTCCTCCTCTAATTTTGTACCATCATTTTTTTGTAATCATATCTAGCTCCAACAGGGTGAATCACTAAGTTCCTTATTGTATTTTTTTGAAGTCGAGCTATTCCCACTTGAAACACGGGTATAACGCCCGCATCATCTATCACTATCTTTTCTGCTTTTTTTAATTCCTGCCAACGTTTAGAGGAAGTGTCTTTAATCAACTCATCGTAGTTTTTATTAGAATATCCACCGTGATTCAATGGACTATTGGTTTCAAAGTTTGCTAAAAAACTAATAGGGTCTGCATAATCAGCTTGCCATCCGCTTAGACTTATCGCAAAATCTTTTTTAGTCAAACGTTCCATAAATACATTAGCAGGTACTGGTGTGATATTAACTTTCAACCCTTCTAAGTTTTCTTCTAATTGACCTTGTAAAAATTCTCCTGCTTTTTTTTCAAACTCTCCGTCACCTACTAAAATATCTAGTTCTAGTTTTTCAGAGACACTATCTTTACTTTTGACAGTTTCCCAATAAGTTCTTGCCTGTTTTTTGTTATACTCTACTAATTTTTCATTGGCAAAATCCTTTTTTGTTTTTGGATTATAAGCCATTTTTTCAGGCACAACACCAACAGAAGGAATAGATCCATTATCTAATAATTTTTCGACTAAGCTATCTCTATCAATTGCATAGCTAATCGCTTTTCGGACATTTTTATTTTTTAAAAGTTTATTCTCTCCAGTTTGGTTCATTTCTAAAAACATCGTATTCGCCATTAACGTTGTTGAATATTCTTTATCTTTTTTGTATTGTTTCGCATATTCTCCCGCAAGTGGCGCATCGTCCAGTTGTCCGTCATTATACAAATTAATTCCTGTATTAATTTCTTTGACAACTTGGAAATTAATTTTATCCATAGAGACATCTTTTTTATCCCAGTACTCTTTATTTTTAGAAATCGTCCACTTATCAGAAGTGCCTACCCCCTCTAAAATTGTTAAGTTAAATGCCCCATTTGTTACAATTGCTTTTTTAGAAGTACCATAGTCTTTCCCGTACTCTTTAATTGCTTTCTGCTGTACTGGATAGTAAGCCGTTAAGGATAACAGATCAGTAAAATAAGGTGTTGGTTCAACTACTTCAATTTCTAATGTTTTCTCACCAATACTTTTCACTGCTAAAGTATCTTTTACTTGTTTTCCTGAAGCAATTTCTTTGGCATTTTTTATAGCAGAAAACAGTTCCACATTTGGAGAAGCTGTTTTAGGATCTACAACTCTTTGCCACGCGGCCACAAAATCACTAGCAGTTATTTGTGTACCATCAGACCACTTAGCGCCATCTCTAATCACAATGGTATAAGTTTTGCCATTATTCGATACTTTT
>NZ_JAHLRI010000035.1:0-21982 GCF_018919685.1 Enterococcus sp. S183_ASV_20 | reverse complement strand
ACAGCGTAAAGAAAGTCTTGATATAACTGATAGCCTACACGCAAAGCAGGGCTCCCTTTCAGTAAGCGATCCACAATATCGGTCTCTGTTAAATGAGCTTTGAAGCCAGGTCGCCAAAGGCGTCGAGTATAATCAAGCTTGCGTTCATCTTTTTGAAGAAGTTTCCAGTATCTTTTTAATTGCTTACCTAATTGATAGTGTTTTTGTTCTTTGCTTTTTAATAGTTGGTTCGTTTCTTTGATTCGATGATTGCGAAAGGTACGACCAATATGTTGGACGATGTGAAACCGGTCAATAATCAGCTGTGCTTTTGGAAACAGCTTTTTAACGAGCGATACATAAGGAGCGTACATATCAATCACGATCCATTCGACCGCTTCACGAATTTCTCGTGAAAAATGACTAAAATAACGTTTTAAAAAAGGCAGTTGTCGGTTCTCGACAATGTCCAATAAGCGCTGTGTTTGTCCATCCATCATGATGAAACTCATAGCACCTGAAACACCCCGAACTGATTTGAATTCATCAAAACAAAGTACCTTAGGTAACGGTGTCCGAAAAGGATTCAACGGACGATAAAATCGCTTCATAATACGGTAAACAGAAGAGACCGATAGATTTTTCTGAGCGGCGATCTCTGTCATTGAGGTATTTTTTTTCAGACGAGTCACGACAGACCAGCGGACTTTCTCACTGATGAAACAATGTTTTTTCGCAACAGAAGTATCTGCGACAAAGGTCCGCTGACAAGCTTTGCATTTGAAGCGTTGCTTTTTCAATTCGAGGTAGGTACGGTATTCAGAAACATCGTTCATTAACAACCGGACGGTTGTTGTACCCCCACGCACAATATCTGAAGCAATCTGGTGTTTACAGTGGATGCATTCTTGGGCTGTATAAATCAAGTTTCCACGATAAATATGACAGATTTGCCCTTTGTATTTTTCTTTTGTGAGACAATTTTCGTTAAAAGTAACTGATAAGTCTAGAATATCTAATGTTTCTTTGATAAGGTGAGTGTAAGACATCTTGATTCCTCCTTTTGGGTTGGTTCGCCAAATTAATTCTAAAGGATTTCAAGGTGTCTTTTCTATATGTTTTGGAAAATAAAAAAGATGCTGGTGTCATCCACCAACATCAAAAAGTATAGAGCCCCTTTTTTAGGAGGGCTTAGTTTTTTGTACCCAGTTTAAGAATACCTTTATCATGTGATTCTAAAGTATCCAGAGAATATCTGTATGCTTTGTATACCTATGGTTATGCATAAAAATCCCAGTGATAAAAGTATTTATCACTGGGATTTTTATGCCCTTTTGGGTTTTTGAATGGAGGAAAATCACATGAAAATTATTAATATTGGAGTTTTAGCTCATGTTGATGCAGGAAAAACTACCTTAACAGAAAGCTTATTATATAACAGTGGAGCGATTACAGAATTAGGAAGCGTGGACAAAGGTACAACGAGGACGGATAATACGCTTTTAGAACGTCAGAGAGGAATTACAATTCAGACAGGAATAACCTCTTTTCAGTGGGAAAATACGAAGGTGAACATCATAGACACGCCAGGACATATGGATTTCTTAGCAGAAGTATATCGTTCATTATCAGTTTTAGATGGGGCAATTCTACTTATTTCTGCAAAAGATGGCGTACAAGCACAAACTCGTATATTATTTCATGCACTTAGGAAAATGGGGATTCCCACAATCTTTTTTATCAATAAGATTGACCAAAATGGAATTGATTTATCAACGGTTTATCAGGATATTAAAGAGAAACTTTCTGCCGAAATTGTAATCAAACAGAAGGTAGAACTGTATCCTAATATGTGTGTGACGAACTTTACCGAATCTGAACAATGGGATACGGTAATAGAGGGAAACGATGACCTTTTAGAGAAATATATGTCCGGTAAATCATTAGAAGCATTGGAACTCGAACAAGAGGAAAGCATAAGATTTCAGAATTGTTCTCTGTTCCCTCTTTATCATGGAAGTGCAAAAAGTAATATAGGGATTGATAACCTTATAGAAGTTATTACTAATAAATTTTATTCATCAACACATCGAGGTCCGTCTGAACTTTGCGGAAATGTTTTCAAAATTGAATATACAAAAAAAAGACAACGTCTTGCATATATACGCCTTTATAGTGGAGTACTACATTTACGAGATTCGGTTAGAGTATCAGAAAAAGAAAAAATAAAAGTTACAGAAATGTATACTTCAATAAATGGTGAATTATGTAAGATTGATAGAGCTTATTCTGGAGAAATTGTTATTTTGCAAAATGAGTTTTTGAAGTTAAATAGTGTTCTTGGAGATACAAAACTATTGCCACAGAGAAAAAAGATTGAAAATCCGCACCCTCTACTACAAACAACTGTTGAACCGAGTAAACCTGAACAGAGAGAAATGTTGCTTGATGCCCTTTTGGAAATCTCAGATAGTGATCCGCTTCTACGATATTACGTGGATTCTACGACACATGAAATTATACTTTCTTTCTTAGGGAAAGTACAAATGGAAGTGATTAGTGCACTGTTGCAAGAAAAGTATCATGTGGAGATAGAACTAAAAGAGCCTACAGTCATTTATATGGAGAGACCGTTAAAAAATGCAGAATATACCATTCACATCGAAGTGCCGCCAAATCCTTTCTGGGCTTCCATTGGTTTATCTGTATCACCGCTTCCGTTGGGAAGTGGAATGCAGTATGAGAGCTCGGTTTCTCTTGGATACTTAAATCAATCATTTCAAAATGCAGTTATGGAAGGGATACGCTATGGTTGCGAACAAGGATTATATGGTTGGAATGTGACGGACTGTAAAATCTGTTTTAAGTATGGCTTATACTATAGCCCTGTTAGTACCCCAGCAGATTTTCGGATGCTTGCTCCTATTGTATTGGAACAAGTCTTAAAAAAAGCTGGAACAGAATTGTTAGAGCCATATCTTAGTTTTAAAATTTATGCGCCACAGGAATATCTTTCACGAGCATACAACGATGCTCCTAAATATTGTGCGAACATCGTAGACACTCAATTGAAAAATAATGAGGTCATTCTTAGTGGAGAAATCCCTGCTCGGTGTATTCAAGAATATCGTAGTGATTTAACTTTCTTTACAAATGGACGTAGTGTTTGTTTAACAGAGTTAAAAGGGTACCATGTTACTACCGGTGAACCTGTTTGCCAGCCCCGTCGTCCAAATAGTCGGATAGATAAAGTACGATATATGTTCAATAAAATAACTTAGTGTATTTTATGTTGTTATATAAATGTGGCTTCTTGTTAAACGAGATGAAATATTTTTTAATAAAGATTTGAATTAAAGTGTAAAGGAGGAGATAGTTATTATAAACTACAAGTGGATATTGTGTCCTGTATGTGGAAATAAAACACGATTAAAGATAAGGGAAGATACTGAATTAAAAAAATTCCCCCTCTATTGTCCGAAATGCAGACAAGAAAATTTAATTGAAATAAAGCAGTTCAAAGTAACTGTGATTACAGAGCCAGACGCAAAGACGCAGAGCCGATAAAATGAGATTAATACAATCTCATTTTATCGGCTCTTTCCGTTATGTATGGATTCTTTTAATTAGTCTTCGATGTTTCTTGCTTCGTTGATACCGCTGGCTAAAGATTCCATTAAGGATAGTTCTTTGTCTGTAAAGCTATCCATGTATTTCTCTATCTGTAATCGTCGGGTGCTTTTTACCAAGTTATTAGCAGGTAAGAAAAATTCATCAACGGAAACATGAAGTAACGATACAAGGTCATAAAGAACTTGTATGCTGGGGTGTTGCCCTTTATTTTCAATATTAGTTAAGTACCGTGGGTCAATTTCAATCAATGCTCCCACTTGTTCACGAGTTAAACCTCGTTTCAATCGAGCTTCTTTAATGGCTAAACCAAAGGCTCTAAAATCATATTTATCTTCTTTTTTACGCATAGTAGACCACCTCTATACATTTTATTGTTCCTACTGAATTAAAAACAGGTATAGAAAAACGTGTTATATGGTTTATAGGTTTATATTTAATAAAAAGCACTACTAAACGCCAATAAAAAAAACCGTTATATGGTAGTGCTATTTACGCTGTTAAAATATTGTATATTACTTCCAAATGGCGGTTTGTTGGAGGTCAACGTCGCCATGAAGTACATCATATACAATAAATTTCCTTACATTGGGTTCTTGTCAAAAAAAGTCGTTTATCTGCAATAGATAAGTACGTCCACCAATGTGGTTTTATAAATCATATAGATAGAATAACAGAAGCATGTAAACAGAGAAATAAATCTGTTTATATGCTTTTTTGGCTATTCAGAACTTTTTTACAAAGTTTATTTATCAGTAATGCAACAAATCCCCCTTTCACATTGGGACTAAGAGTGAAAGGAGATAAACGAGCAAGGCTCACTTCCTTTCCTAGACAGAAAGGGGGTGAGAAACATGAAACCATCTTCTTTTCAGACCACAATAGAAAATCAGTTTGACTATATCTGTAAACGTGCTATGGAAGACGAGCGAAAGAATTATATGCTTTATCTTTCAAGGATTGCAAAGCGTGAGGTGTCCTTTTCGGATGTTGGCGATTATCTTGTTAGCCAGTTTGCGACAACAGATAACTATTCAACTGACTTTCAGATTTTTACACTCAATGGGTTATCAGTAGGCGTTGAAAATGATTTGTTGAGTGAAGCATTACGTGAGTTGCCAGACAAGAAACGTGAAATTCTACTGCTGTTTTACTTTATGGACATGAGCGATTCAGAAATTGCAGACCTGTTGAAATTGAACCGTTCTACTGTCTATCGGCATAGAACCAGTGGACTAGCCTTAATTAAAAAGTTTATGGAGGAATTTGAAGAATGAAAACACAATATCCTATGATTCCCTTTCCTCTCATTGTAAAGGCAACAGATGGCGATACCGAAGCGATTAACCAGATTCTACATCATTACAGAGGGTACATAACGAAGCGTTCCCTACGACTTATGAAAGATGAATATGGCAATCAAAGTATGGTCGTTGATGAAGTCTTACGTGGAAGAATGGAAACCAGACTGATTACAAAGATTTTGTCATTTGAAATTAAGTAATATCCTCTCTCCTTTCGTGGAAGCGTGCTAAACCATTCCACGCTTCCCGAACAGGGAGGTTTGTTATTCCACCAAAGCATATTGAGCTTTCAATGTGTTTTGATAGGCTAACGAGCCATTGTTCTTTGAAAACTGAATAAAAGTAATCGAATACGTTTCGATAAGAAAAGAGCCAACGGAACTAACCGCCATGACCTATCTTATAAAGATAGCGAGCGATTCATGTTAGTGATCCGAGAAGCAATCTTTAGCAGGATTGCCTGCAACGACATTCTTATCGTGATAATGATACTCCCATACAGTCAATAGTCCGAGCGTGATAAAACCGTCGCAGGCAATGAGTATGGCTACATGAGAACCATGCAGGGGTGGAACTCCCGTGAGCTTTGCTAAAGCTGTTCGATTGCTGGTAAAACAACTTTTATGAAATCCAAATAAGTGATTTGGAAAGGAGGATTTTATGAAGCAGACTGACATTCCTATTTGGGAACGTTATACCCTAACCATTGAAGAAGCGTCAAAATATTTTCGTATTGGCGAAAACAAGCTACGACGCTTGGCAGAGGAAAATAAAAATGCAAATTGGCTGATTATGAATGGCAATCGTATTCAGATTAAACGAAAACAATTTGAAAAAATTATAGATACATTGGACGCAATCTAGCGTCGCCAAAGGGTCTTGTATATGATAAAATAGTATTAAGTCGTATCAAGGCTCTTTCCATAAAGGAAAGGAGCAAATGCCATGTCAGAAAAAAGACGTGACAATAAAGGTCGAATCTTAAAGACTGGAGAGAGCCAACGAAAAGACGGAAGATACTTATACAAATATATAGATTCATTTGGAGAACCGCAATTTGTTTACTCGTGGAAACTTGTGGCTACAGACCGAGTACCAGCAGGAAAGCGTGATTGTATCTCACTTAGAGAGAAAATCGCAGAGTTACAGAAAGACATTCATGATGGTATTGATGTTGTAGGAAAGAAAATGACACTCTGCCAGCTTTACGCAAAACAGAACGCTCAAAGACCAAAGGTTAGAAAAAACACTGAAACTGGACGCAAATATCTTATGGATATTTTGAAGAAAGACAAGTTAGGTGTAAGAAGTATTGACAGTATTAAGCCATCAGACGCTAAAGAATGGGCTATTAGAATGAGTGAAAATGGTTATGCTTATCAAACCATCAATAACTACAAACGTTCTTTAAAGGCTTCATTCTATATTGCTATACAAGATGATTGTGTTCGGAAGAATCCATTTGACTTTCAACTGAAAGCAGTTCTTGATGATGATACTGTCCCTAAGACCGTACTAACAGAAGAACAGGAAGAAAAACTGTTAGCCTTTGCAAAAGCTGATAAAACCTACAGCAAAAATTATGATGAAATTCTGATACTCTTAAAAACAGGTCTTCGTATTTCAGAGTTTGGTGGTTTGACACTTCCAGATTTAGATTTTGAGAATCGTCTTGTCAATATAGACCATCAGCTATTGAGAGATACTGAAATTGGGTACTACATTGAAACACCAAAGACCAAAAGTGGCGAACGTCAAGTTCCTATGGTTGAAGAAGCCTATCAAGCATTTAAGCGAGTGTTAGCGAATCGAAAGAATGATAAGCGTGTTGAGATTGATGGATATAGTGATTTCCTCTTTCTTAATAGAAAGAACTATCCAAAAGTGGCAAGTGATTACAACGGCATGATGAAAGGTCTTGTTAAGAAATACAATAAGTATAACGAGGATAAATTGCCACACATCACTCCACATAGTTTGCGACATACATTCTGTACCAACTATGCAAATGCAGGAATGAATCCAAAGGCATTACAGTACATTATGGGACATGCTAATATAGCCATGACGCTGAACTATTACGCACATGCTACATTCGATTCTGCTATGGCAGAGATGAACCGCTTGGAAAAAAAGAAACAGCAGGAACGTCTTGTTGCTTAGTAGTACAGATGAATTTACTACTAATTTACCACTTCTGACAGTCAATTCATGAGGAAATATATAAGGAAACGTGAAGTATCTTCCAACAGTAAAAATGCTCGAAGCCCTTTAGAATAAGGATTTGCGAGCATTTAATGAGATTTAAAAGGATAATTAGAAATCTATGTTTTGTTTATGGCAAAAAATGTTGTTTTTCTGAAAAGTCTATTCACACTTTTTTTAATGCACAACAAAAAAACAGAGAATTTTTCTCTGCTTTTTTGGTTATTTTTTAGAATCTTTTTCTGATTCCTTTACAATATAAATTGGTCGTTTTTTCGTTTCTAAGAAAATTTTGCCGATATATTTACCAATAATTCCTAAACATAATAGTTGCAAACCACCTACAAAAAGTACAATACAAACCATTGAAGGCCAGCCGCTTGTTGGATCACCATTAACTAATGTTCGAAAGATAATCACTAACATTGCTAGTGCAGAACCAATACACGAAAAGGCGCCAACGTATGAAGCAATATTCAATGGTGTTTCTGAAAAATTGACAATCCCGTCAATTGAATAACTTAATAGACTCCAGAAAGACCAAGAGGTTTCTCCAGCAATTCGTTCTCGATTTTTAAATTCAATATATTCTGTTTTAAAGCCGACCCAACTAAAAATCCCTTTTGAGAAACGATTATACTCAGATAACTCTAAAATCGCATCGACCATTTGTCGGGTCATGACACGGAAGTCACGGGCACCATCCACCATTTCCGTCTCAGCAATTCGATTAATGAGTTTATAGAACATCCGTGCAAAAAAGCTACGAATGGGCGGTTCGCCGTCTCTTGTTATGCGTCGTGTGCCAACACAATCTAAATCTGTACTGGTTTCAATCATCTCAATCATTTGAGGTAATAACTCAGGCGGGTCTTGTAAATCAACGTCCATGACTGTCACTAAGTCACCTGTTGCTTCTTTTAAACCAGCGTATAAGCCTGCTTCTTTCCCAAAATTTCGTGAAAAAGAAAGATAACGGACCTTCTCTGGATGTTCGCGATAAAGCTGTCTTAAAACAGCTAACGTCTTATCTTTTGAGCCATCATTCACAAATATATATTCTACTGAATGAGACAGTTGCTGGCTAATTTTTTCTACTTCTTCAAAAAACAGCGGAATCGCTGCTTCCTCATTATAACAAGGGACAACAATTGATAACATTTTATTTCCTCCACACTTCAGTTAATTATCATTATACCATATAATAGCCTTATTAAATAACGATATCCAACTAAAAAGAACTTAAATAGAAAGAACCTGGGGAAAAAATCCAAAACGATTTTTTCTCAGGCTGACTAGCGGTTAAACGAAAGCAACAGAAATAGTCCTACGCACTACTTCAGCCTCTTTTGTTTAGCACTAAAATTATTTTGTTAAATCTTCTTGGTTTGCTTCAAATTGATAACGCGGTTCATCATTCTTTTCATCATAATCAACAATCAAATCATACCCTTTAAAGAACCAATCATCTGTTTCTTCAATAAAATAGGTAATCCCATCTAGGTTCTCTTTAATCATTGGCTCATCTGGCGCTTCTACAGACATCGCAATGGAAAAACCATCATGAACAGGTGTTTTTCCGTAAATTTTTCCGAAAAAACGAATGCCTGTCTCAGGCTGAACCCCGGTTTCGTCTTTAAACCATTGTTGGGCTTTCGGTGTCACTTCTAATTTCATTCTTTGTTCCTCCTTCACATCTCTGTCGCCATTTATTGTAGCACAGCGCAGTGCTTTTAGAGAATAAAGTGCTTAGCCATTCATTTTTTCATCTAATAAATCGACATCTGCGGTATCACCGATAACTAATAAATTGTCGTTTTCTCGAACAATTTCAGAAGCATCTGGCGAAGCAATTACTTCTGTTTTCGAGCGGCGGATCGCTACCACAGTTAAACCAAATCGCTGACGGAAATTTAATTCTGCTAAGGTTTTATTGTAAAATTTAGGATTGGTGACCCGAACCTCAGCTAATGAAAATTCGCTAGATAATTCAATATAATCTAAAATATTGCGTGAAACAAGTTTATGGGCAATTCGAATACCCATATCTCGCTCTGGGTGAACGACCATATCTGCCCCAATTTTATCTAAGACACGGGCATGATATTCATTGACTGCTTTGGCCAAGACATTGGGAACCCCCATCTCTTTAACCATTAGTGTCACTAAAATACTCGCTTGAATATCTTCACCAATTGCCACCACTACGTGATCAAAATTCCGAATTCCTAAAGAACGCAACGTCATTTCATCTTGGGCGTTAGCCACCACTGCATGCGTTGCAATATTCATATATTCATTGACACGGTCTTCACTGCTGTCAATGGCCAAAACTTCTTGACCAGCTTCCACCAAAGTTTGGCATATGCTGCCGCCAAAACGTCCTAAACCAATAATTGCAAAATTTTGTTTCATTTCTTCTGACCGCTCCTGTCTGTTCGTTAAAATTAGTATAACAAATCCATAAATAAATTCCTAGAAGGATTTCCTAGAATTTATTTATGGATTTATCTGATATTTATTTGGCTAAACCATGTTGAAAAGCATAAATCGCCGCTTGGGTCCGATCATCCACATCTAGTTTTGCTAAAATGTTTGAAACATGTGTTTTAACTGTTTTCAAAGTGATAAAGAGTTCATCAGCTATTTCCTGATTACTTTTACCTTGTGCAATCAACATTAAAATTTCGTGTTCCCGGTTTGTCAAATCTTCGTGCAACACCGGCTCTTGTTTTTTTGTTAACCGTTCCATCATCTTATGCGTCACTTCAGGTTCCAACACACGCTCTCCGCGATAAGTCGCCCGAATTGCATCAGCAATCTCATGTGCTGTTGATGTTTTTAATAGGTAGCCCGCTGCACCAGCTTCAATCGCCGGATACACTTTTTCATCATCAATAAAACTCGTCACAATAATAATCTTGGCTTCTGGCCAATCTTTCAAGATCGCTTTTGTTGAATCAATGCCGTCCATTTCTTCCATTACCAAATCCATCAAAATAACATCTGGACGTAGTTCCAATGCTTTTTCATAGCCAATCTTACCGTTTTCTGCTTCGCCTACGACTTCTATATCCTCTTGAATAGATAAATATGATGAAACGCCTAAACGGACCATTTCATGGTCATCCACTAACATTACTTTGATCACTTGCAGTTTCCTCCTTTATGACAGGAACTTTAATTTCAACGCTGGTTCCCTGCCCTTTAAAACTAATAATTTTAACTGTACCGCCCATGCCGACAACACGTTCTCGAATATTATTTAAGCCATAACTACCGGCTTTATTACTTTGTTCCTTCATATCAAAGCCGACACCATCATCAACAATACGCAATAACACGTTTTTATCGACTTGGTGTAAGTATACCTCTAATTCCTTTGCTTTGGCATGTCTTAAGGTATTTGAAAGTAACTCCTGCACAATTCGGAAAAGATGATCCTCAATGCTGCTATTTAAATGAACATCTTCAACATCCCAAATCAATTCAATTTTAATTTTTGTTTGTAGTTCTTTCAGTAATTGTTCAATACCTTTACGCAAACTTTTTCCTTCTAGACTGATAGGACGCAAGTGCAATAGTAGCGCGCGCATTTCCGATTGGGAGGCATTAATGATTTCTGCCACCATGGCTAGTTGTTTACGATATGGTTCCGGGGTTTCTGTTCGTTGTGCTTGTTCATTTAATGCAGACAACATCATCATGGCTGCAAAAAGTTGTTGACTGACTGAATCATGCAACTCCCGCGCCAAACGATGCCGCTCGTTCTCTAAAATTTCTTCTTTTGTTTGCCCATCCATTAATTGCGGTCGACTGTTTAATAATTGCAATTCTTTAGACATCTCTAATAATTTATTTTTAATCGACCAAATATCTTGTTCGACTTCGGTTAGATAATGGTCTTGATTTTCACTGGTCGTTGGTTTGTTTAAGACTGGACTTTCATAATTACCGTTGGCCAATAACCGAAGTTTTTCTTCAATCCGTCCATATTGCCCTTTTTGAACCAATGAAATCAGTAAAAAGGTCAATAAGCCTATTAGTAAGGATATGAGAACAATGTGCACAATTAGTGGTAGATAAAAGACTTTTCTCTGAAGAAGCTCTAATAGCCACCGGTTTTGTTTAATCGAATGAAAATATGAAAACAATGTAATTAAGATAACAATAAAGGTGCTAAGGGACGCATATAATGAAATCATGCGTCTTGAAATCCGATCGGTCATACACGGATCACCTCAACATCTCCTACTAAAGTGTTCGTCATAATTTTCAAACGACGAAGATTGGTATCATAATCATTGCTGTAAATTTTTAATGATTCGTTTTTCAATTGATATTTTTCTTCTTCAAAACGTACCGTTCCGTAAAAAGTTGAATGTTCTAACAAAATAGCTACACCTAACGGCACTAGAATTCGCGTGCGGCCAAAACCTTTACGAATAATAATAATATTGTCTTCTTTCGGTAGTAGCGTATTACCTAAATCAATAATGGTGTCCCCAGAGATTAAATCAATATTGATATCGTCCCATTCATAGATATTGTTACCAATGCGTTCGTTGGCAAACCAGCGGCGTTTAAATCGTTTGCCATTTTTAGGTTCTTTTGCCGCCGTCTCCACCATAATCATTTGTTTTTTTCGCCAAGGTGCTCGCTCAGCTATATCCACGCCTGAAATCTCAAAGCCTTTTAAGCCGATAAAGATTACGCCAAAAATCAACATAAACCAAACAGCCGTGCTATTCATTGCACCAATGACAATAAAAACAACGCCGAGGACGAATTGAAAGTTGTTAAAATGTGTTTTAGATGCTTTCCTGGAAACATAGGCCACAAGTAAAACGCCAATTGTTAATAAAACAGCTAATCCAGGATTATGTACAATTTGCCATAACGCCAGAATAAAAAGTAATGCTTCTGCGACGATAAAAAAGCGCCAAGGGTTATTCATAGATTTGCCTCCTCCCTCTGTCATTTATTTTACTCGTTTATTTTATTTAATCATAGTGGTTTGCGCCTCAGGTTACCATAGGACTTTAGCCCTAAATGTCTTAGATTGCGAAAGGACAGGCCTTGGAAGCTGCCTGCCCTACTCAATTATTTAGTTTGCTTCAACTTTTGTAATTTTAACTGTCATGTCGCCACCAGGTGTTGCAATAATCACTTGGTCGCCTAATTGTTTACCAATTAAGGCTTGCGCAATCGGTGAATCGTTAGAAATTTTACCAGAAAATGGATCGGCTTCGGCACTTCCTACGATTGTGTATTCCTCTTCTTCTCCATCAGGCAATTCTTGGAAAGTAACTGTTTTACCGATGGAAACTTCGTCTTGGTCCACGCCATCATTATCGATGATTTCTGCAAAACGAATCATATTTTCTAACGTTGTAATACGTCCTTCAACGAAAGCTTGTTCATCTTTAGCTGATTCATACTCTGAGTTCTCTGAAAGATCCCCAAAGCTACGAGCGATTTTAATACGCTCTACGATTTCTTTACGTTTAATTGTTTTTAATTCTTCTAGCTCTTGTTCTAATTTTTCTTTTCCTTCAAGAGTCATTGGATATACTTTTTCTACCATGTTAATTCTCCTTTTTCGCTTAACGATACGTAGTTCTTGGTTGGTTATTGAAAAAAATTCCGCTTTCAATCCACAAAAGAGTACCACGCTTTTTCTAAATTGTAAATATAATTATTGAATTTTTGTGATTTTGCTAAATTTTATTTATATAAATTTCTAGTTGCTACTCTTTCCCTCTGTTAAACAGATTACTTTTTGAGTATCTAAAAGCTTGGTGAATCATACAAAATTGATTCACCAAGCTCTTTTATGTTTTCATTTTATTCACTACTTGAATTATTGACATACTGATCTACTAATACTTGATGTTCTTCATATGTTTTTGAGAAGTATACTTTTCCTGTAGAAATATCTGCTACAAAGTATAAATAGTCACTTGGTGTCGGATTCAAGACTGCTTTAATTGACTCCTCACTTGGGCTATCTAATGGTCCTGGTCCATAACCAGTATTTTTATACAAGTTATAAGACGAGTCCACTTCCAAGTCAGCATACGTTACAGTTTCTTTGTGTTCTCCTAGAGCATACAAAATAGAAATATCTGATTGGATTGGCATATCGGCAGCCAAGCGGTTAAAGAATACTTGCGCAATTTGTTTGCGGTCTGCTTCTTTGACTCCTTCTTTTTCAACCAATGAAGCTAACGTTAAGACTTGCTGATTGGTTAAATTCTTTGCATGAATTGTCGGCGTATATTGTTCCATTACTGTGTTCATTTTAGCAATCATTTGTTCGACAAATTCAGGAAGTGTTGCTTTTTTGTAGTAATCATAAGTTGCCGGGAACAAATAGCCTTCTAAGCGATAACGAACACCTTCTGCAGTTGCAGCACTTTCAAGTAAATCAGGATACTTAGCCTTCATTTGATTGAAGAAGTCTTCGTTTTTCATTAATGCAATGAAATCTGCTTTCTTGAAATCTGTATTTTTTTCAATGGCTTCGCCAATTTTATCTATATCGTAGCCTTCAGGAATCGTTACTTTACCATCTGCGATTTTAGTTGGTTCTGGCGTGCCTCCTTCTTTTAGCATTTCACCAATTTCATCGAGTGTCATGCTTGGAGACATTTGATAATAGCCCGCTTGAAAATCTGTTAAGTTTTTAAATTTTACGTAGTAGTTAAAAACCATTCCGCTTTTTATGACGTTGCTTTCTTCTAAAACCGCAGCAATTTGCTTATTAGAAGATCCTTCTGGGATATGCACTTGAACAAGCTTCTTATTGTTCTTGTCTAGTGGCTGTAGCCCAGCATCTACATATTTATAAAAAGTAAACCCAAAGATTGCCATCATTAAAACCAATACAGAAACTACAATTAACACGATACGACCGACTAAACGATCTTCTTTTTTACGTGTTTGTTTTTTTGTATTTGTTGGCTTTTCGTCTGTTTCAATCGGGGTTGGCTCTTCGACTGTCTGTGTTGTCTTGTCTTTCCCACGTCTTCGAGCAGCTCTAGAACCTGCACGTGTTTGTGTTGTGCGGCTCGCTGTTTCTTGTGATTCATCAGATGAAGGTTGGGGAGACCTATCATTTTTTTCAGAGGAATCAGGTTGATCGCCATCATTTCTACCTTTTAAAGACCCAGTTACTTGATCTCTAAGCGAAGATTTGGGATCTTGGTTATTTTGGTTATCATTAGCCAAAACTAACCCTCCTTACTATTCTATCGTTTATGACTGAAACTATTATACATGAAACCTCTTTAAAATTAAATGTTTTTAATAAAAAGACCGTCATTCCCCGATAAAAAATTCATCATTGACAACGTTTAAAGCCTATGATGGCGCTTTTCTATTGAAACGATAATAATTCTTAAAATCCTCCTAAATTTATCGAAAATCTATTTTCTATTAAGAATTTTGTAGCAAAATAGCACCTAAGTCTTTAGGCGATTGTACTAGGAATGTTGCTCCCGCCTCTTGTAATTCTGTTTCTTCACCAAATCCATACAAGACACCTATACTATCTAAGCCATTTTGTTGAGCACCAAGAATGTCATGATTACGATCACCAACCATGATAATCGCTTCTTTGGTTGGGTCTAATTGAGCTTCCGTTAATGCATACTGAATCACATCTGCTTTTTTAGAACGATGACCGTCCATGCTCGCTCCATAGATGCCTGTAAAATAACGATCTAAATCAAAATGAGTAATAATCTTTTTAGCAAATTCTTCTGGTTTGGAAGTCGCAATGTATAACTTTGCTCCCGCTTCCTTTAACCTTGTTAGTACCTCTGGGATCCCTGGATACACATGATTTTCAAACATACCTTTTCTCTGATAATACGCTCGATAATGACCCACGGCTTGTTGCGCTGCTTCAGCTGAAGGCGCCATGTGCAAAAATGACTCATATAAAGGCGGCCCTATGAAAGAACGTAACGTCTCCTCGCTAGGAGCTGGCCAGCCTAATTGTTCTGTTGCGTATAAAATAGAACGCATAATGCCGCTACCAGAATCCGTAATTGTGCCATCTAAATCAAATAAAATCGTTTGATACATCTTCACTTCACTACTTTCTAGCATTTTTTGTCTAATTGATTCTTCAAAATAAGATACGCAAAAGAAGCACATTTTTCAGCGCTTCTCTGCCTTTTTATTTATTTTGCTGTAAACGAATCTGGTTTTTTATCTGATTGCTGCATTTCATAGGCAATGGCTTCAACGATTCGACGGCTAGCTTGACCATCCCCATACGGATTTTGTGCATGCGCCATCGCGTGGTAAGCATCAGAATCAGTCAATAATGTTTTCGCCTCTTGATAGACTACTTGTTCGTCTGTACCAACCAATTTCAATGTTCCTGCCGCTACGCCTTCTGGACGTTCCGTTGTATCTCGTAAAACTAAAACTGGCACACCTAAGGAAGGAGCTTCTTCTTGCACACCGCCAGAATCAGTTAAAATTAACGCACTTTTCGCTGCAAAATTTTGAAAATCTTTGACATCCAATGGTTCAATTAAATGCACACGAGCTAATTCACCTAAGTGTTCCGCTACTATTTCACGGACTTTGGGATTTTTGTGCATGGGGAAAATGACTTCAATTTCTGGATGTTCCATTACAAGTCGACGAACAGCTTTAAACACATTTGCCATTGGCAGGCCTAAATTTTCACGACGATGCATTGTAATTAGCACGATGCGCTGGTCTGTAGGGATTTTTTCCAATAAATCATTTTGATAGTGGGCATCAACAGTGTACGCCATCGCGTCAATCGCTGTATTGCCAGTCACATAAATATGTTCTTCTGGATGATTTTCTTTGATTAAATTGTCCTTACTTTGAGTGGTTGGGGCAAAATAAATATCAGTTAACACGTCTACCAGTTGACGATTCATTTCTTCTGGAAACGGAGAATATTTTTGCCAGGTCCGCAATCCTGCTTCCACATGTCCCACTGGAATCTGTTGATAAAAAGCAGCCAATGCAGCCGCAAATGACGTGGTTGTATCGCCATGAACCAAGACAATATCCGGCTGTTCTGTCACAAGAACCTCAGTTAATAAATTCAAAACACGACTTGTAATATCTGTTAAGGTTTGCCCATCTTTCATGATATTTAAATCATGATTCGGTGTAATTTGAAAATCTTCTAACACTTGATCCAACATTTGGCGATGTTGCGCTGTTACGACTACTACAGAGTCAAATCCTTGACTTTGCTCTTCTAAAACTTTGATTAAGGGAGCCATTTTGATTGCTTCTGGCCGTGTTCCAAAAACCGTCATTACTTTAATTTTCTTCATCATTTTCCTCCTAATTCTATGTTAGTTTCGGGTATTTTTGTTGGCGAAATTCTTCTGCTCGTTGAACATAATGTAAGGCGTTCATATGATTACTGGCTATTTCTGCTGCCGTTAACGGACGGATAACCTTCGCGGGTCGACCAAATGCTAAAACATTTGGCGGGATAATTTTGCCTTCTGTCACTAAAGAGCCCGCACCAATCAGGCTGTTTTCTCCAATAATAGCATTATTTAGAATCGTTGACCCCATGCCAATCAAAGCACCATCACCGATTTTACAACCGTGTAACATGCATTGATGGCCCACCGTTACATACTTGCCTACAATTGTCGGGGCATCTTCATCAACATGAATAATCGTGCCATCTTGAATATTACTACCTTCACCAATGGTAATTGTGTTACTGTCACCTCTTAAGACCGACTGAAACCAAATATTACTATCCTTCGCTAGTTGTACGTTTCCATAGACATCTGCACTAGCAGCAATAAAATATTCTTTTTTCAAACGCTGTCACCTCTTTTCATTAAGTATAGACAAGAATTCCTCACTTTCATAGTAAAAAAGACAAGAAAAACGACTGTCTTTTCAGACAGCCGTTTTTTTATTCCTCATAGTCGCCTTCTTCAGCAAATTGACTATTGTATAGTTTTTCATAGAAGCCACCTTGTTCCAGCAACTCATGATGCGTACCTTTTTCAATGATTTCTCCTTGTTTCATAACAAGAATTAAATCAGCTTCACGAATAGTTGATAGGCGGTGGGCAATAACGAAACTCGTTCGTCCTTCCATAACACGATCCATTGCTTTTTGAATTAAGGCTTCCAAGCGTGTATCGACTGAACTAGTCGCCTCATCTAAAATCAAAATTTTCGGATCAGAAATTACCGCTCGGGCAATGGTCAACAATTGTTTTTGACCAAGGGAAACGTTATCTCCCTCAGAATTGATTTCCATTTCATACCCGTCTGGCATTGTCCGAATGAAGTGATCCACATTGGCCGTTTTCGCTGCATCCACAACTTCATAATCCGTGGCATCTAACTTCCCAAAACGAATGTTATCTGCAATGGTACCTTTATACAACCAAGCATCTTGCAATACCATTCCAAATACAGATCGGACATCACTACGGTTCATTTTTTTCGTGTCAATGCCATCAATTTTAATGGCGCCTTCTGTTACATCATAAAAACGCATCAGTAAGTTGATTAAGGTTGTTTTCCCAGCGCCAGTTGGTCCCACAATCGCAACCATTTGGCCCGCATCAACTTTAAAGTTCAAATTACGAATTAACGGTTTTTCTGGGTCATAACTAAAGCTGACATTTTCAAATTCAACAGAGCCTAAAATAGGTTCTGGTAAAGGAACATCTTGTTCGTTAAGTTCTTCTTCTGGCTCATCTAGGATTTCAAAAATCCGCATGGTCGAAGCTGAAGCGCTTTGTAAAGCTGCAGACAACTGCGTAATATTCCCCATTGGTTGGCTAATTTGCCAAATATATTGAATAAACGCTTGTAATTGCCCCACTACAATCACACCAGCAACCACATAGTAACTACCAAGGACAGCTACCCCGATATAGGTCCCATAAGCGGTCATCTGAACCAATGGCAACATTAATCCTGAGATAAAGGATGCTTTGAAACCAAAACCATTTAAACGATGATTGACTTGTTTAAAGCCTTCAAGGGTTTCTTTTTCCCGACCATATAGTTTTAAAACACTGAACCCAGTCATATTTTCTTGGACATAACCATTTAAGTCTCCTAAAGAATTTTGCATTCCTTGGAAATATTTCTGGGAGATTTTAACAATTGTTCTGGAAATAATCAGAGACAACGGAATCATAATCACTGAAAAAATCGCCATCAGCGGATTGATTAAGAACATCATCACTACCGCCATCACAATACCTAAGACTGCTGAAACAATATTGATAAAACTTTGTTGCATCGCATTGCTGACAGCATCCACATCGTTCGTCACCCGTGACAAAATATTTCCTTGTTGGTTCTTATCAAAATAAGAAACTGGCAAACGATTGATTTTTTCTTCAATATCGCGACGTAAATCGCGCATGGATTGTTGAACGACATTCGTCATTAAAAAGCCTGACAAAAATTGTGCCACACAATAACCTGTTCCCACAACTAAAATCCAAATTAAACATTGGATTACATAATCAAAATTAATGGATTCGCCAGCCGCAATATTACGGCTAATTTCTGTCGTTGGTAATCCAGTCAAATAAGGCAACGCTGCATTAAAGGCAACGGTTAATATTGTAAATAAAATAACTAAATAAAACGTCACTCGGTACGGTTTAATATAGCGACCGATTCGTTTCATAGAAGAAAAGGCGTGTTTCATGCTAATTCCTCCTCTGACAATTGAGAAGCCGCAATATCATAGTAAATTGGACAAGTCTCAAGTAATTCACGATGTGTGCCAATTCCGACCACGTCGCCTTCGTTTAAAACAACAATGCGGTCCGCATGCATAATTGTTCCAACACGTTGTGCCACAATTAAAACAGTGGATTCTGTTGTTTCTTTTTTCAGACGCGCTCGTAAATTTGCATCTGTTTGATAATCTAACGCAGAAAAACTATCATCAAATATATAAATTTCCGGATTGCGAATAATCGCCCGTGCGATAGCTAAACGTTGTTTTTGACCACCAGAAAAGTTCGTGCCACCTTCTGAAAGAGGTTCATCATAGCCTTGCGGTTTTTGTGAAACAAATTCTGTGGCTTGAGCAATGTCAATTGCTCGTTCCATTTCTTCTAACGTCGCATCTTCCTTACCGTAGCGAAGGTTATCAGCAATTGTACCAGTAAAAAGTAACGCTTTTTGTGGAATATAGCCAATCTTATTGCGTAATGCACTAAGTTTGTACTCTTTTACGTTCACTCCATCGATTAAAATTTCACCTTCTGATACATCATAAAACCGTGGAATCAATTGAATTAATGTTGATTTCCCACTACCTGTGCTCCCAATGAAGGCCACTGTTTCACCAGGTGACGCCTTAAAACTTACATTGCGGATGACTGGGCTTTCCGCATGTCCAGGATAGGCAAAGGTTACATTTTTAAACTCTAGATAGCCTTTAGTAGCTGTTTCTGTTACGCCTTCTTCTTCACGAATAGCTGGTTCCATGTCTAAGGCTTCTTGAATCCGCGAAGCCGAAACCGCAGCCCGCGGATACATCATAAAGACACTGGCAAATAACATAAACGAGAACAGCGCATGAAAAATATATTCAATAAAAGCAATTAAATTCCCAACTTCTAAATCCCCATGGCTGATTTGAACAGTCCCGCTCCAAATGATTAAGACCATCACAATATTAAATAAGAAAAAGAACCCTGGTTGGGCTGCTGCCATTAAACGAAACAGACTTTTTGAACTTTTAGTGTAAGTTTCATTGACTTTATTAAAACGAGATTCTTCAAATTTTTCATTAACAAATGCGCGTATTACCCGCAATCCAGAAAGATTTTCTCTTAAAATCCCATTGATTCCATCTAAGTTCTTTTGTTGCTTTTTAGATAACGGTTCTGACAAACGAGCAATTCCGACAACGGCTAGCAGTAGAAAAGGCAAGGCACCTAAAACGTACATTCCTAACGACGGACTCGTCCGCATCACCATGTAAAGACTGGCAATAAACATCACTGGCGTCATAAAGCCAAGACGTAAAATATTTCCCATGAAGAGCATAATTTGGTATGCATCATTGGTAGTTCGCGTAATTAAGGAAGAAACCCCAATACTTTCATATTCACTGTGTGAGAAAGTTTGAATCTTTTCAAATAAATCATCACGAATATCACGAACAATGTTTGTTGTAATTCTGGCACCAAAGTACCCCAGCAAAATATTCATTGCGACACCAATAATCGTAATTACAACCATCCAAATCCCTTGCTGATAAATATAGTCCATATCTCTAGGAATAATTCCTTTGTCAATCATTCGTGCTAAAATGGTCGGCAAACCTAATTCAATCAAAATAAAACCAAACACACAAATAAAATCAGCAAAAAGTAATTTCTTATAACGCATTGTGTAACGCCACATTAACTTCAATTAATCATCTCCTTCTTATCTTACTTTAAATTTTCTAGTACTCCCACTGTATCAAAAAGAAATCGGTAATACAAGCTGTCTGGCTAGAAAAAACAGCCTTTCTCTTTCTATCCTTTCTCTTTTAGATTTTCTAAAAAATAGATAATTTTAATGATTTACTTATACGATTAAAATTGCTACTTCCTTTTGATTGTGCCATAATTGGGAAAAACTGAAAGGACCCTTTGAATGAAAAAATTATTCTTCATTTTTCTCGGTTCCTGTACGTTTGCTTTAGGCACGTTAGGAATCTTTTTGCCGCTTTTACCCACCACTGGTTTTTATTTATTAACGGCCTTTTTTTGGATGCGTAGTTCAGATAAACTTTATAACAAATTTTTAGCTTCTTCTTATTATCAAAAATATATCCAAGAAGCCTTCTTTGAGAAAAAAATTACTCGTAAAGACAAATGGAAACTATTTATTTCCATGTTTCTTTTATTTGCCATTCCGTGTTTAATTGTCCGAAATACGTTGATGACTACGACTTTAGCGATTGTTTATTTAGCTCACGTGATTGGCTTAAGTTGGTATTGGCGTCCTAAAAAAAAGGCACTCGAACTTGATCAAGAATAAGGCGAAACAAGAAGTTTGTTTTTTTTAAAAGTCCAGTGAGTGTTTCTATACTTCCTTATCATTCTATGATAAAATAAGCTTAATTGTTGTTATTCACAACACACGGGACGGTTGAAAAAAGAACACATAAAATCAAATACCCAGAATGAAGCAAAGTCGAGGCTTCATTTCATCATTAACAGATGTTTTTGATGAGCATTCTTTTTTAGGTGATCAGCACCTCGTTTTGTTGTGTTTAATTTTCTGTCTTAAAATGAAAAAAACTATAAATTGCTACTATTAGTAGCTGAAGGAGAAATGAATCGATGATTTACAAAGTATACTATCAAGAAACAAAAATCAGAAACCCAAAAAGAGAAGACACAAAATCTCTTTACATGGAAGCCGATAGCGATGTAATCGTGCGCCAATTAGTTGAAGAAAATACCCCATACAATATTGAATACGTTCAATTATTAGACGAAAAACATCTTGCTTACGAGCAAGAACATGCGGACTTCACTCTAACGGAGTTTTAACATGAAAGTAAACATAAAAAATAACGAAACTGGCGTTTTTGCAATCGGTGGTTTAGGCGAAATTGGAAAAAACACATATGGGGTACAATTCCAAGATGAAATTATCATTATTGATGCTGGGATCAAATTCCCAGAAGATGATTTACTTGGGATTGACTACGTGATTCCAGATTATAGCTACATCGTTCAAAATTTGCATAAAGTCAAAGCACTCGTTATTACCCACGGTCATGAAGACCATATTGGTGGCGTTCCTTATCTTTTACGTCAAGCGAATATCCCAATCTATGC
>NZ_JAHLRI010000034.1:0-22401 GCF_018919685.1 Enterococcus sp. S183_ASV_20 | reverse complement strand
ATTATGTTAGTTTGTTCCGCAGGAATGAGCACAAGTTTATTAGTAACAAAAATGCAAAAAGCAGCAGAAGATCGTGGTATGGAAGCAGACATCTTTGCAGTATCGGCTTCTGAAGCAGATACAAACTTGGAAAATAAAGAGGTAAATGTTTTATTATTAGGCCCACAAGTTCGTTTCATGAAAGGGCAATTTGAACAAAAATTACAACCAAAAGGGATTCCTTTAGATGTAATTAACATGGCGGACTATGGCATGATGAATGGCGAAAAAGTTTTAGATCAAGCAATTTCATTAATGGGATCATCAAACTAGAGCAGAAAATGGGGTAGAGGTAATGGACGGACAACAGAACTTAGAAGCAATCATGGGTTTAATCATGTATGGCGGAAATGCTAAGAGCGATGCAATGGAAGCGATTGCCGCAGCAAAATCGGGGGATTTTGAATTAGCAGACAAAAAAATTGCAGATGCAGAAGAATCACTTGTACATGCACATCATTCGCAAACAGGAATGTTAACAGAAGAAGCAAAAGGCAATAACATGCAAGTAACATTGTTAACAGTGCATAGTCAAGATCATTTAATGACTGCGATTGCATTTACAGATTTAGCAAAAGAAATTATCGATCTTTATCGCCGTATTGATAACGAGTAATCTCGTTGTCAATGCGTCTTATAAGAAAAACGCGCTTGAGAAAGCGTTAATTAGGAGGAATAACAATGGACGGATTTGTTCAATGGATGGAGAAACACTTTATGCCGAAAGCGTCAGTTATCGCAGCGCAACGGCACTTGGTAGCAATTCGTGACGCGTTTGTCGTAACGATGCCATTAATGATTTTAGGGGCTTTGGCGGTATTAATTAATAATATTCCAATTCCAGGATATGAGGACTTTTTAAACAAAATTTTCCCAATGATGTATAACGATGCACCAATTTGGAAAAGCTTTGGTGGTAACATTTGGAACGGTACATTCGCAATCTTTGCCGTTTTAGTAGCCTTTTTAGTAGCACACAATTTAGTTAAATCTTATGGAAAAGACGGCATTGCAGCCGGTACAGTTTCTGTAGCTTCATTCTTCGCAGTTGGCGGCTTAGAAGGCATGGGCGCAACTGGATTATTTATTGCTTTGATTATTGCACTTATTTCAGGAGAACTATTCCAACGTTTATCTGGCAATCCTAAATTAGTTATCAAAATGCCTGATGGTGTACCACCAGCAGTAGCAAAATCATTTGCGGCATTATTACCAGCAATGATTACAATCAGTTTATTTAGTTTAATTACATCAATTCTATTTGCTTTAGGAATTGACAATATCGTTATTTCATTCTATGAAGCAGTTCAACAACCATTTATGGGACTTGCAAACAGCTACCCATCAGCATTATTGTTAGCTTTCATTACACCATTCTTATGGTTCTTTGGTTTACATGGTGCCAACATGGTTGACCCATTAATGCAAACAATCAACGTACCAGCGATTGATGCGAACATTAAAGCTTTAGAAGCAGGTAAAGCAATTCCTTATATTGTAAACAAACCTTTCTTTGATTCATTTGTAAACTTAGGTGGAACAGGAGCAACATTAGGTCTGTTAATTGCTATCTTTATCGTAGGTCGTCGTAACAAACCATACAAAGTCATTACAAACTTAAGTTTAGCACCAGGACTATTTAATATTAATGAACCAGTCATGTTCGGTTTACCAATTGTTTTAAACCCAATTATGTTTATCCCATTCATTTTAGTCCCAATGGTTCTTGTAACTGTTGCGTATGTGGCGACAGCAACTGGTTTAGTGCCAGCTGCAACCTTTATGCCACCTTGGGTAACACCACCAATTATTGGCGGATTTTTAGCAGCTGTTAACTTATTGATTTCTATTTTGATCTACATGCCTTTCGTAAAAGTAGCAACAGATCAATACTTGAAACAAGAAGCAGCCGCAGAAGCAGCTGAGTAAAAAATCGAAGGATTGAATCGTCCGGACTCTTACGGAGGGTTCAATCCTTTTTTAATGATTAAATCGTAAAGGAGCAAACAACATGAAATATCAATTTCCAGAAAATTTTTGGTGGGGTTCTGCAGCCAGCGGTCCTCAAACAGAAGGCGTTTTTGAAGGTGATGGTAAAGGTCAAAACATTTGGGATTTTTGGTATCAAGAAGCGCCAGAAAAATTCTTTCAACAAGTCGGTCCAGATAAGACCTCACAATTTTATAAAAAATACCAAGAAGATATTCAGTTAATGAAAGAAACGGGACATAACTCTTTTCGAACATCCATTCAATGGAGCCGTTTAATTCCAGATCCTACAACAGGGAAAGTCAATCAAACAGCAGTTGATTTTTATAATCAAGTGATTGATGATTTATTAGAACACGGGATTGAGCCCTTTATGAACTTGTATCATTTTGATATGCCGATGGTACTTCAAGAAAAAGGCGGTTGGGAAAGCCGTGAAGTGGTTGATTTGTATGTTGACTTTGCCAAAACCTGTTTTGAATTGTTTGGCGATCGCGTGAAAAAATGGTTTACGCACAATGAACCAATTGTACCAGTTGAAGGTGGTTATCTCTATGGCTGGCATTATCCTGATAAAGTGAATCTAAAAGAAGGGATTCAAGTACTCTATCATGAAGCTTTAGCTAGTGCCAAAGCGATTGCCGTCTATCACTCTATGAACTTATCAGGTGAAATTGGCATTATTTTAAACTTAACGCCGACTTATCCTCGTGATGAGCACAACGAAGCCGATGTAAATGCGGCTAAATTTGTCGATGGTTTCTTTAACCGTTCGTTTTTAGACCCGGCTGTTAAAGGCCATTTTCCAGAAGATATGGTTGCTTGGGCGAAAGCAAATGACTTGTTGCCAGAAACAACGCTAGAAGATTTAGCAATAATTGCTGAAAATACTGTGGACTTATTAGGAGTAAACTACTATCAACCACGTCGTGCCAAAGCAAAAGAAACACCTGTTGAAACACGACCAGAAGGCTTACTTCCAGAAGATTTTTATGATGTCTACGATATGCCTGGCAAAAAAATGAATCCTTACCGTGGCTGGGAAATCTACGAAAAAGGTATTTATGATACATTAATGAATTTAAAAGAAAATTATGGCAACATTCGCTGCTACATTTCAGAAAATGGCATGGGCGTAGAAGGAGAAGAACGCTTTGTCAATGAACAAGGAGTCATTGAAGATGATTATCGGATTGAATTCGTGCAAGATCACTTGAAATGGGTGCACCAAGCGATTCAAGAAGGTAGTAATGTTCAAGGATATCATATGTGGACGTGTATGGATAACTGGTCTTGGCTCAATGCCTATAAAAATCGTTATGGCTTCATCGCTGTGGATTTAGATGATGATGCGAAACGGATCATTAAGAAAAGCGGTCGTTGGTTCAAAGAAATGACAGCAAATAACGGCTTTTAGAAAGAGAACCGTTTCTGTGATAAAATGAATTGATACAATGTGCGAGGAGGAAAGAAAATGACAACTAAAAGAGTCAAAAAAATGGGCAAAGAAGAAATGAAAGAGATGTTTGATCTTGTCATCTATGCTTTTAATCAGGAACCCACGGCGGAACGCCAAGAACGTTTTGAAAAATTGTTGTCACATACGCAAAGCTATGGATTCCTAATTGATGAGCAGTTAACAAGTCAAGTGATGGCGACACCTTTTCAAGTGAATTTCCATGGTGTCCGCTATCCCATGGCTGGAATTGGCTATGTGGCTTCTTATCCAGAATATCGTGGTGAAGGCGGCATCTCTGCTATTATGAAAGAAATGTTGGCTGATTTAGCGAAACAAAAGGTTGCCCTTTCTTACTTAGCACCGTTTTCATATCCATTTTATCGTCAATATGGCTATGAACAAACATTTGAACAAGCAGAGTATACAATTAAAACGGAAGATTGGCCACGTGTTAAACGAGTTCCGGGTACCATTAAACGAGTTTCTTGGGCTGACGGTAAAGAGGTCATTAAAGACGTATACCTTGAAAATCAAAGAGCGCACTCTGGTGGTGTGATTCGTGAAACTTGGTGGCTGGATTATACGCTGAATCGTGCAAGTAAACCAAATAATCAAGCGATTTATTATTCGTCAGAAGGGAAAGCGGAAGGCTATGTGATTTATCGGATAGCTGCTGGCACCTTTGAAATCGTAGAATGGAACTATTTAACTAATACAGCTTTTAAAGCTTTAGCTGGGTTTATTGGCTCACATAGTGGTTCCGTTCAATCGTTCCATTGGATTAATGGTTTTGCTGGAAAAGATTTAAATGATTTAATGCCAACGCCAGCAGCTTCTGTAAAAATTTTACCTTACATGATGGCACGAATCGTTGAGTTACAAACATTTCTGGAAAAGTATCCATTTCAATCAGGAAAAAAAGAAACGTATTCTTTAGAGATTGAAGATTCCTATGGGCCATGGAATGAAGGCATTTGGACAATCACAATTGACGAACAAAGAAAAGCAACAGTGACTAAAGGTGCTGCGGAAAAAGAAGGGACTGCTGCTTTGAAAGCAGATATCCAAACGTGGACGCAACTATTCTTGGGCTATCGTTCAGCAGAGACGTTATCTTTTTATGAACGCTTGCAAGGAGACGCAACGACAGCTCAACGTTTAGGACAACGTTTAGTCAAAGGCATGCCAATTTTAGAAGATTATTTTTAAAAGTGTGTTTATTCGCAAAAAATGACAGAACCTACTATAATAAAAATGTAAAAAGAATTATTTTAGAAAGGTGATGGGGACAATGGCGAAAACGAAACAAGAAAAAGTTGCACGCAATAATAAAATTGGGCAATATATAGCTATTGCGACAGGACTTTATTATTTAGGAAAAATGATTCTTGATCGGCGGCAAAAAAAATAATAGATAAACGAACGACGTGTTTCACTGAAAGAAAGTATCTCGCATAATTGTTTATGCGGGATACTTTCTTTTTGTCTATTGACAGATGTAGTGAAGACTTCTAAAATTAAAACAGATTGTTCTCGTAGCTCAGTAGGATAGAGCAACCGCCTCCTAAGCGGTAGGTCGCTGGTTCAATTCCAGTCGGGAACGTAAAAAGGCAAGTAAATTTAGGGGGGAAGACAGATGGCGATTACTATAAATATTTATTATAGTGGGACAAATGGACGTGCAAGAGAATTTGCCAAAGAAATGATTGCCAGCGGAATTGTAGAGGCAATCCGTGCAGAAAAAGGGAATAGTCGCTATGAATACTTTTTTCCAATGGACGATGAAGAAACAGTTCTGCTGATTGATAGTTGGACAGATCAGGAAGCATTAGACAAACACCACGCTTCTCCAATGATGACCCGTATTACGGAACTTAGAGAAAAATATGATTTGCATATGAAAGTAGAAAGATATGTATCAGATGTAACAGACCCCTTGACAAAAGATGCCGCGTTTATAAGAAAATAACTAGAGTGCAATCATTGATCTTAAAATTTAGTGCTAGGAACATCAGCCGTTTCGACTGATGTTCCTAGCACTTTTTATCTTGTAAGGATGAATCATTTGTTACACACGTTAAATTAAAGAAGGACCATTTGCTCTTCAGTCACAGCCGGTTCGGTTAAAATTTTGGCTTGGGCAGCTGCGAGTTTCGCAATAGGTACCCGATAAGGTGAGCAAGAGATGTAGTTTAGGCCAAGTGTTTGGAAAAACGTGATGGATTGCGGATCACCACCGACTTCTCCACATACGCCAATACTCATGTTTGGTTTAGTACGACGCGCTTTCTCTACAGCTAATTGAATCAGTTGACCAACACCTGTTTGATCTAGTGATTGAAACGGATCTTGGGTAATGATTTTCTTTTCCCGATACGTATTAATGAATTTACCGATATCATCACGAGAAAAACCATAGGTCATTTGTGTTAAATCATTTGTTCCAAAGCTGAAAAAGTCTGCTTCTTCTGCTAACTGATCCGCAATCAGACAAGCTCTAGGTAGTTCAATCATTGTCCCAATTTCGTAAGGGAAAGGAGTCATTTTATGTTCTTCAAAGAGACCATCAATCGTTTCTTTTAAAATGCGTTTGAGATAGAGAAGTTCTTCTTTTTCGGCGATTAGAGGAATCATCACTTCTGGATAAACAGTAATTCCTTCTTTGACTAATCGAATGGCACTAGTAAATAAGGCTGTAACTTGCATTTTGTATATTTGTGGTTGGGTCACACCTAAACGACAACCACGATGACCCAACATTGGATTGGTTTCTTGTAACCGTTCAATTTGTTTGGCGATGGTCACTGGGAACCGTTGTAGTTGCTTCGCCAATAATTGAATATCATTCTTTTCATGAGGTAAAAACTCATGCATCGGCGGATCCAGCAAGCGGACCACCATGGGCTTGTCTTGAACTACTTTCAGCATTTGATAAAAGTCTTCCTGTTGAAAATGAAGAAGTTGCTCCAACGCATAGGTTGCTTCCTTTTCAGACTCTGCTAAAATCAGGCGACGCATTTCCAAGACACGCTCTTCACCGAAAAACATATGCTCTGTTCGCGCTAAACCAATCCCCGCTGCGCCAAAACGGATAGCAGTCTCTAAATCTTGTGTAGTTTCTGCATTGGCACGAACAGTTAAATCAGCATACGCATCTGCCCAAGACAAGAGCTCTTGAAGGTCATCGTTATTATCAGCAGAAATTGTAGGAATTTCGCCAAGATAAATTTCCCCCGTTGAGCCATCGACGGAAATGATTGTTCCTTCTAAGATGACTTGTGGCCCGCAGTGTAGTTGTTTGGTTTCTTCATTGACGGTTAAACTTTCACAACCAGTCACACAGCAAGTTCCCATTCCTCGTGCGACCACAGCGGCATGAGAAGTCATTCCGCCACGACTGGTCACAATTGCTTCGCTTACAACCATGCCTTCAATATCTTCTGGTGAAGTTTCTTGACGAACAAGAATGACTTTCTTTCCTAGATTGGTCAGTTCTTTGGCTTTTTCTGCTGTAAAAACAATTTGGCCACTTGCTGCACCAGGACTAGCAGGAAGTCCCATAGCTAAACGTTCCATGTGTTGTCGTTTCTCTTGATCAAACACGGGATGAATTAATTGATCAATCGTATCAGGTGTCACACGCAACAGTGCTTCTTGTTTAGTAATGCGATTTTCTTTGGCTAAGTCTAAAGCAATTTTAACCGTAGCTGCGGCGGTTCGTTTCCCGTTTCTTGTTTGTAAAATATATAATTTTTCATTTTCAATGGTAAATTCAATATCTTGCATGTCACGATAATGATATTCTAAAAGTTCTGCGTAATGGCGAAAATCTTGATAAACTTTTGGCATAGTCAAACGTAAACGACGAATGGGTTCTGGCGTCCGAATACCAGCCACTACATCTTCTCCTTGCGCGTTCAAAAGAAACTCTCCAAACAGTTGATTTTCCCCTGTGACCGGATTTCTAGTAAAGACAACGCCAGTGCCACTGTCTAGTCCACGATTGCCGAAAACCATTTCTTGAATGTTGACAGCTGTACCTAAATCATGTGCAATATGATGTAAGTTTCGATAAACCACCGCACGTTGATTATTCCATGAATCAAAAACAGCTTTGATTGCTTCAAAAAGTTGTGCGACAGGGTCTTGCGGGAAGACCACCTGATGTTGTTCAAAAACTTCTTGGTAGCGGACAATCAAGGCGAAATGATCTTCTTCTTGAAAAGCGGTAATTTTTTTGTTGAGCTCTTGTTCCAAGCGCTCTTTTTGTTGGTCAAATAATTCTTTGGGAATGTGATAGACGACGTCTCCAAACATTTGAATAAGTCGGCGATAACAATCAAAAGCAAAACCAGGAGAGGTTAAGGTCGCAAATTTTTTCACACGTTGATCATTTAAACCTAAATTTAAAATAGTATCCATCATACCAGGCATCGAGAAGGCAGCACCGCTGCGAACGGAAACTAAGAGAATCTCATTGTCCGCGGTAAAAGATTTGCCTGTTTCAGTTTCTAGATTTTTAACCGCTTTCAAAATTTCTGATTGTAAGTGTTCTTCAAAGAAAGTAGCATCTGCCAAATAGTCCATACAGCAACGGGTTGTAATCGTGAATCCTTGCGGAATCGGCAAACCTAAGCGTGTCATTTCTGCCAAGTTCGCCCCTTTACCACCAAGAGTCTCTTTACCTTCATTGTGTGTTTCGTTAAAAGAATAAATAAACTTTTTCATGCGTGACCTCCGTTTAATATGTGTCTTATATGTTCAATAAACATCATAATTGACGGAAATAAGTTTGTCAATAGAAAAAGTTTCTTGTCAATATGTTGAAAAAACAATAAATATGTGTATAATTGTAAGCGAATGCACAATTTGTTTAAGAGGAATTGAGGAGGAAATGATGAAATTAAGTAAACGACAAGAGCAAATTATCGCTGTTGTAAAAGAGCATCAGCCAGTTAGTGGTGAACGCATTTCGGACATACTAGCCGTTTCACGTGCGACATTGCGTTCTGATTTGTCTTTTTTAACACTTTCAGGAATTTTAAAAGCAAGTCCGAAAGTTGGTTATACTTACGAAAGTGATAATATGGAGGCTTTTTTCTTTTTTGATGTTTTTCAAACAAAAGTTCAGGAGATCATGAGTCCACCATTGATGGTTGCCCAAGACACCTCAATTCGAGATGCGATTACCAACGTGTTTATGTATGATGTCGGTTCTCTTTATGTCATGGATGAAGCAAAAGAATTATTAGGGGTTTTGTCACGAAAAGATTTATTACGGGCCTCTTTAAATACAAATATTGATGGCACACCTGTTGCTGTTTGTATGACAAGAGTGCCACATGTGAAAACCTGCACACCAGAATTTACTATTCTTGAAGCTGCTGACACTTTGCAAAAATACGAAGTGGATTCTTTGCCAGTCGTTGAAAAAGAAAATCCTAAAAAAGTTATTGGAAAAATTACGAAAACGAAAATTTTAACCTATATTACGCAACAAGCGAAAGAAGCCGCACAAAATAGATAAGGGAGCTTAATTATGAAAAAAGAGATCATTGTTTATACTATTTCCGATTCACTTGGAGAAACATCACAAAAATTGTTAGCTGCAGCAAGCGCACAATATCCAGATATTTCTTTTCTTAATCGATACAATTTTTCTTTTGTCACAACAGAAGAAGAATTATTAGAGATTTTAAAAGATGCCTTAAAAGATAAAGCCTTAGTTGTCAGTACATTAGTCAGTAAACAACTAATCACAGCGGCGAAAGAATTTAGTGAACGAACAGGGTTGTTATATTTAGATTTAATGGCGCCATTTTTTGAATTAATTCAAGCGAAAGCCGGAGTAGATCCTATTGAAGAGCCTGGACGACGCCACCAACTAGATCGTGCCTATTTTGATAAAATCTCAGCGATTGAATTTGCTGTAAAATATGATGATGGCAAAAATCCTCAAGGGTTTCTTAATTCTGATATATTGTTGTTAGGCGTTTCGCGGACCTCAAAAACGCCAGTCAGTATGTATTTAGCAAATCAAGGCTACCGCGTTTCTAACTTACCATTAATTCCAGAAGTTCCATTGCCGTCAATTTTGGAAGAAATGGATCCACAAAAAATGATTGGTTTAGTTTGTTCGCCAGAAGCATTAGGACAGATTCGTAGCAGTCGGTTGGCTTCCTTAGGTTTAGGTAATGAGACCAGTTATACCAATGTTGAACGGATTGAACAAGAATTAGCTTATGCCGAAGAAATTTTTGCGAAGTATGGTATCCCAGTGATTGATGTAACCGCAAAATCTGTCGAAGAAACAGCCTTTTTGATTAAAGAAAAACTAGATGAAAGAAATTAAAAAGCTTGGCAACCTCACTAAATTTCAGTGAAGTTGCCAAGCTTTTTATACTTAATTGGGCTTCTTTTTGTTAGTCAATATTTTTTTGATCGACAATGAGTAAAGCAATCATCACGTAGACAATCCAGCTACTTTTAGAATAAAGTGTATAGCGGGGTTGCCATTTGCTAGCAAATTTTTCCTTGTATTCGCGTAATCCTTGGAAGGAGTAGATTTCTGAACCAAATTCATAAATTAACGCAGCAATCCGTTCTTGAATAAAACTTTTTCTTGATTGACCAACGTTGGCTAACGGAGCCATCCCTAAATTGAAATAATGAATATTTTCTGTTTTCATATATTCAAATAAATGAATAAATAGGAAATCCATACTTCCAGAAGGGGCTTTTTCTTTATGGTGACGCATCAAGTCGATGGTACCAACTTCATTTGTGTAACTAGGAATGATATTAGCGAAAGAGACCATTTCTCCTTCAGCATTTCGGACAACAGCAATTGGGTTTCTTTGAAGATACGCTTCATCGAAAAATCCTAGTGAAAAGCCTTTTTCTTTTCGATTATCTAACCAACTATCCGAAATAGCTTTTAATTCGTGCATTTGTTCGGCACTAAAAGGAGGTTGGAGTACGTCAAATGAATAGCCGGCTTTGGTAATTTTATTAAACACTGCGCGGGTACCTTTGAATTTTTTCCCAGACATCGTAAATGTTTCTAGATTAACTAAGGCTTCTTCGCCCATTTTGATAAATTCGTAGCCGTATTCGTGTAGTAACATCACGCTGTCCTCATTGGTTTCGTAAAAGACGGGTACATAGCCGAAACGATCTGTTTCTTTAAGGAATGCATCAATCGCCGCAGGAAAATCTTCTTTGTTCCCAGAAGGGTTGCCCATCACAACGCATTTATTATTAATGGTGTTGAATTGTAAAAAGACAGTCGGTTCTTCTTTGGGATATAAGAAAACCTGTTTATCATGAAGAAAGACAAGTTCACTGTCAATATTCCCGCCATAAGTTGTTAAGATATTATGCAAGATACTATCTTCTGGAAACTCACCAACTTGGTGTTTTTTTCCTTGAAGGTAGCGAACAAATAGAAAGTTAAAACTCATAACTAAGAGGATAGCGATAAATCCTGACAACCAGATCCGTTCGGAAGGGAACAAGAAAAATTCCACAAAATGATGACGATGGTGTGGGAAGTTCGGTAAATTATAAACACCAATTACCAGGTATAACAAAGTCAATAAGCCAAAGATAAACCCATCAATCGTCATCCACTCCCAAGAGTAAACCAGTTGTTCACGGTACAATTCTGATTTTGAAAAAATAACGATAAATAATAAAATAGCTAAATAGAAAATGGAAAACATACTAAAGTCAACAACAAATGAATACAAGATAGCACCAATTAATAAAATAATCGTTGGATAATAGGCTCTTTTAACACGATCAGCAATCCCACGTCCCATAATTAATAATGCAAAGCCTAAAACAATACTCGGAATTTGAATAATAATATGAGAACGGAAGGGGTTAATATCTCTTAACCAATGCACTTGAGTGAAGGCTTCTGGAATAGTGGCTAGGAGCACCATCATAATTCCTGAAAAATAAAGTAAAACCACTTCTAGCTTGTGGGCAATTTCCAAAGTAATTTGTTTTAGCAATTGACGATAGTGAGTATCCAACTTTTGGCTTAAGTGTTTTGTAAAGAACAAACAGCCAATTAAGAAAGGAATAATATAATAGAATAAACGATAGAGCAATAACCACAAAACAATAATTTCACGATCAACACCTAAGTTGCTTAGTCCTAAAATCATCATGACATCAAAACTACCTAAAGCCCCTGGAATCATCGAAGCAATCCCAATAATCGAAGCTGCTACATATAAAGGAACAATATCAATTAAAGGAATCGGTACATCTAATAAGTAACCAATACTGATAAAGGTAATTAAAACACCTGTCCATTCTAAAAACGAAGAAACAACTAGAGATAAGCGATTTTTTGCATCGAGGTTACCAAAGGAACTATTTTTTTGGAAATGTAAAATAAGATAAAGTAACGGGAAATAAAGACCGCCACCTAATAACCAAATCCAATATTGCTGTAAATAAGCCATCTTTGGATCAAACTGAACAAGGAAAAAGCAAAGAATACTATAAATAGATAGACCGGATAACACAAAAAGTAAAATATGGGTTAACGCAGGTAAAATTTTCTTTTCCTCTGTTTTATTTCCATAAAATTCAGAACGAAGTCCCATGCTGACCAAACCACCGAATCCACCAATATTATTGATGGTATTGACAATCCAGCTAGATTCAAGGAGTTCCCGTTTTGAGACTTTCAAGTTTAAAATGCGATTTAATGTTAAGTCATAATTTAGCATCGGAGTAACGGAAACTAAACCGATAACCATCATCAATAACAATTTCCATAGCGGAATCTCATCAAAAATCTGTTTTAACTGTTCAAATGAGATCGTTTTACCAATTGATAAAAGTTGGGCAACAACAATAATTGAGACCGCAATAACAAACAGTGTTTTTAGTAATCCTGTATGCGTTTTGATCCAATGAATAATTTGTTTCATTTAGACACCTTCATTTCCTTTAAGAATTTTTCGATTGTTTTATTAAAAATATCTGGTGAGTTTTTGGCAAATAAATGACCCTGTTTATTTACCAAGACCAATTTGCCATCAGGAATGGCATCAGCAATCGCCCGTGAATGGGAAAGCGCAATTAAATCTCGACTGCCAGTAATAACAAGAGTAGGACAGGGGATGTGTTCTAAATCTTGTTTTGTCAGTCCAGTATCTTCAAATAACAGAGCCACGATAGGGAGCCGTGCGCGCAATTTTTTTGAAAAAAAAGCGCCAATACGACAAAACCAATATTGAAAATAAGTGGCAATCGTTACATATTTTTTCAGACCAGACATGGTGACATTTCCAGAATTTAAGACGAGTTTGTTGACGAAATCAGGATATAAATGGGTAAAAACCATGGCAATATTTGCTCCGTCACTAAAGCCCAATAAATTAATTTTTGTTAAGTGTTCTTGTTGAATAATACCAGCTAAATCTTCTGCCAAAAGCGGAAAAGTTAATTGACTTTGTGTATTGGTGGAACGTCCATGTCCGCGGGTATCCACCGCAATAACTTGATACTCCTTGGAGAAATAAGAAATTTGATAATTAAAAAAAGTATGATCATTGCCATTACCATGAAGTAACACAAGGGGGTAATTTGTTTCTTTGCCAAAAATTTGATAAAAAATTTGACTGCCATCTATTGTTTGAAAATATTTTTCTATTACCATTCTCCGTCACCTATCTCATCTATAATCAATCGAGTCCTCTCTCATTATAGAGTCTTTTGTCTTTTTTTTGTAATAAAAAACAGAAAATTTTCCGAACAGTTTTGTAAGGTGTTGTAATATAGTGTGATATAGTAGAAGATAGCCACCTAAAAATTAGGCTAGAGGAGGAGAAGTTGATGTCTTTAATCGTTTTAATTGGTGCCCAAGCTGTCGGGAAAATGACCGTTGGCAAGGCTTTAGAAAAACAGTTAGATGCTAAATTACTATTTAATCATCAAACCATTGACTTATTTGCAAACTATCTTGGGTATACGGAACGTGCGTTTCAATTGTCTGATTCCGTTAGAAAGGGACTTTTTCAGGCCTTTGTAGAAAATCCAGCCACAAATACAACAAAAAATATTATTTTTACAGTGGTGATTTCTTTTGATCAAGAACAGGATTTTCAATTTTTAGAAGAAATATCAGAAATTTTTCTTAATAAACATGAGTCCGTTTATTTCGTCGAACTCGTCTCTTCAACAGCAATCCGCCTAGAACGAAATGTTCATCCAGAGCGGCTAGAGGCAAAACCTTCAAAACGCGATGTCGACTTTTCTCGAAAAGAATTACTCAATACCTTTAAAGAACATCGATTAGTAAGCCACGAAGGTGAACTAGAAAGTACATTTCCAAATGTAAAAATAACGAAAATAAATAATTCAAACATGACACCAGAAGAAGTAGCAACGAAGATAATTGCTACTTTTGGTTTGACATAATGTGAAAGGAACATCGGAATCAATGAAAAAGTTTTTTAAATATCTCGGTAGCTTGATGGTCCTTCTTTTAAGCATAGCTTTAATTTTGATAGGATATTTAACCTTTCGAGAGTTTCGACCACGAGCGGTTGAACCAGTTGCTATAAGTAAACAATTTTCAGAGCAAACCATCGAAAAAAAGCAATCCATTTCTTTAGTCACGTATAACATAGGCTATGCTGGCCTAGGACAAACAGAAGATTTTTTTATGGACGGTGGCAAAACTGTCCAACCAGTTAATAAGGCAATGGTCCAACAGAATTTAACAGGCATTGAAGGAACTTTAAAAGAATTACCAGCGATGATTTACTTATTCCAAGAAGTCGATCGTCGCTCGCAACGTTCTTATGAAGTCAATCAAGAGGAAGAATTACAAAAACAGCTACAGCTGAACAGCGCATTTGCTTATAATTTTAAGGTAGATTATGTGCCCATTCCTTGGCCGCCGATTGGACGAGTAGAAAGTGGTTTATTAACATTATCAAATGAAAAAATAACAGAGGCTAAACGCATTGCTTTACCCAATCCCTTTCGTTGGCCCGTTAGCATTAGTAACTTAAAACGAGCGCTTCTAGAAACGCGCTTTCCAATTAAAGGCACAGACAAAGAATTAGTGGTTTTTAACTTACATTTGGAAGCCTATGACAATGGGGAAGGGAAGATTGCTCAAAGCAAAAAGTTAGCTGACGTATTATCCCAAGAATACGCTAAAGGAAACTATGTAATTGCTGGAGGTGACTTTAATCAAGTTTTCAAAGGCAGTCATCGATATCCTGACCTAGGGGAAGCTGGTTGGGCACCAGGAGAAATTGATCCAGCAGACTTACCTAAACATTTTTCACTTGCTTATGATGATCAACAGCCGACTGTGCGGGTGCTTAATAAGCCATACACTGGCTCTTATGAAACATCCCAAGTGTATGTAATTGATGGTTTTATTGTTTCTGATAATGTGGCTGTTCATAGCGTGAAAACAAAGGATGAACAATTTAAATATACAGATCACCAACCTGTGAAGATGGAAGTTGGGTTGAAATAAAAAAAGTACAAACGGTGCTTGTTGCTTGCACCGTTTGTACTTTTTATTTTACAGATAGCCTTTAGTAATAGAATGAGTGGAATTTAGCATATTTGCTGGGGTTCCTGTAAAAAGAAGCTGTCCGCCATTTTCTCCACCTTCGGGACCTAGTTCAATCAACCAGTCGGCACTTTTAATCACATCAATGTGATGTTCTAATAAAATCAAGCTGTTTCCTTCTTCTACCATTCGATTGAAAAGTTGAAGACTTTGTTGGATATCAATTAAGTGTAAACCATCTGTAGGTTCATCCATTAAATAGATAGCTTTTTTTTGGTGAAGTGTGTCTGCTAATTTTACCCTTTGCAATTCGCCACCAGATAATGTTGAGAGCGATTGATTGAGTTTAAGATAGCTTAAGCCAACTTCTAGTAAATTTTTTAATGAAAGAGCAAAAGGTTGGTCTTTGAAAAAATCATAGCCATCTTTAACGCTTAAAGCTAGTACTTCAACGATATTTTTTCCGTTATACAAATAATGAAGCACCTCTTCTTTGTAACGCGTTCCGTGACAGGTTTCGCAAACACTAGTAACATCCTCCATAAAAGACATATCGGAGACAATTATTCCTTTCCCCTTGCAAGTAGGACAGGCGCCTTTGGAATTATAGCTAAATAAAGCTGGACTAACATGATTTTCTTCCGCAAACAGTTTGCGGACCTTATCAAAAATATTAAGATAGGTCATAGGTGTGGATCGTAAATTTGCGGTAATGCTTTTTTGTGAAAGATGAATAATTTCTTGGTTATCAGCTTGGGCTTTTTGATAAATTTCTTCCGCTAATGATGATTTACCTGAACCGGCGACCCCACAAATAACAGTCAAAACTCCTAACGGAACTTCGATAGATAGATTGTTTAAATTATGCAGTGTCGCATGTTCGATTGATAAAGACTTCCTTGCTTTTCTTGGTTGGTCGTTTAAAGGGAGCGGCTCTTGAAGCGCTTGACTAGTCAAGGTTTTGGAGGCTAAAAATGCGTCATACGTTCCTGAAAACTGGACATGGCCACCATTTTCGCCTGCGAAAGGTCCTATATCGATGATAAAATCAGCTTCTCTAATTAATTGTGGATTGTGTTCCACCAGAACCACGGTGTTTCCTTTATTTTTTAAATTGAGCAACGCACGACTGATCCGTTCGATGTCCTTTGGATGTAAGCCAGCACTTGGTTCATCTAAAATATACATAATATCGTTTAAGGCGCTGTTTACATACTTAGCAATTTTAATCCGCTGTGCTTCACCACCAGAAAGTGTTTCAGTTGCTCGTCCTAATGTGAGGTAGGAGAGACCGATATTAATTAATGCTTCTAGACGTACAAGTAGCTCTTCTTGAATAGTTTTTATTAAGGATAGGTCCATTGAACGAATAAAAGAATGTAATTCAGTGAGTGGCATGTCAACAGCATCAGCAATACTTTTCTGATTAATTTTGCAGCTACGAACACGTTCATTGACTCTACTTCCTAAACAATCAGGACATCTTTTTACGGTAACAAAGTGATTAAGGTATTTTTGATGACGTTTGCCTTCGTCTGTATGCAATATGCTACGTTGCATGCGCGGGACGATTCCTTCATACAAAGCTGTATGAGGCCACTCTTTGGGTGGATTAGCTAGTTTTTGTTGTGGAGCATATAAAAATAATGCTAACTCTTCAGGAGAATAGTCCTTGATTTTTTTATCCAAATCAAATAGACCACTATGGGCATAACGCTTCCACCGCCAGTTGCCAACTGTAAATGTGGGGAAATCGATAGGCCCTTCGTTTAATGATTTGTCATAATCAACTAGCTGATGAAGATTGATTTCGGTAATCTTTCCTAAGCCATCGCATGTTGGACATTTTCCATCCGGATGATTAAACGAAAAAGTATCTGAATAACCAACAAATGGAGAACCTGCTCGTGAAAACAACAAACGTAAAAACGTATAAATATCTGTATACGTTCCCACTGTCGAACGAGAATTGCCTGCTACTTTTTTCTGGTCAATGACAATTGCGACAGGAAGATTCTCGATTTTTTCAACTTCTGGACGACCATATTTGGGTAAGTAATTTTGAACAAACGAACTAAATGTATCATTTAGTTCACGACGTGATTCAGCGGCTAATGTGTCAAATACTAAGGAGGACTTTCCTGAACCCGAAAGTCCAGTAACAACAGTTAGTTGCTTTTTAGGGATATTGACAGAGATATTCTTCAAATTATTTTGTGTTGCGTGCTTAATTTCAATCCATTCCATTAAAAAACCTCCGTTTCTATTCTATTTTAGCATATAAAAAGAACCTAGCCTAAAAGTTGAACATGGGAATGTTCAAGAGAACTTTACTTTTTAATCGCTTTCATTTATGCTATAAGTAATACAGATTTTTTAACTGTATTAATAGATAAAGGATGTGACTTATGAAGAAGTCGATTTTGTTCAAAAAGTTAGGGATTATTTTATTAATTAGCCAAACACTGGTAGGGGTACCAATGTTGGCACAAGAAAGTATATTAGAAACAACCGTTCAAACAGAGACGGAATCAGTAACAACAGAAACCAGTCAGACTGTAGCTAACTTGGAATCTGAAACTACTAGCCAAACGGTGATGCAGGAAAAAGAATCCTCTTCGGCAATCGCCGAAAGCAGTAGCGGAAATGTGGTTGCAGTAACTACTGAAACCACAAATGAGATACAAAATAGTGATACAGATGAAAAAGCTGTTTCTGCAGAGAGTGTTTTTTCAGAAGCAGATTATAAACAAGCAACTGCACTGGAGTTAGCAACTTTAGTAAGAGAAAAAAAGGTGACGAGCGAAGAATTAGTAAAAATTGCGTTGGCCATCACTAAACGTGAAAATCCTACATTAAATGCGGTCATTACTTTACGAGAAGAAGCGGCTTTGACAGAAGCAAAAGCTTTACAAGATACAGGTCAACCATTTCTAGGTGTGCCGCTCTTACTAAAAGGGTTAGGACAATCCTTGAAAGGTGAAAGCAACACGAACGGTTTTGGTTTTCTCCAAGATCAAGTAGCTGGTGGGACATCGACCTTTGTCAAAGCACTACAAAATGCCGGATTCATAATCATTGGTCAAACGAATTATCCAGAATTAGGTTGGAAGAATATTTCAGATTCAAAGTTATATGGCGTTTCCGTCAATCCATGGAATCCTAACCATTATTCAGGTGGTTCTTCAGGCGGAGCGGGTGCTAGTGTCGCCGCGGCATTTGTTCCTATTGCCTCTGGAAGTGATGCTGGTGGCTCTATCCGTATCCCTGCTTCTTGGACAGGCACCGTAGGCTTGAAACCTTCTAGAGGAGTAATCATTGGTAATTCTAATAGTGCAAAAGGTCAAACTGTTCACTTTGGTTTAAGTCGAACCGTGGCGGATACAAATGCATTATTTGAAACCTTATTAACCAAAAAAGATCTTCCTGCGGGACATTTAAGTCAAGCGCAACCCATTGCTTATACAACAGAATCTCCTGCCGGAACGCCTATAAGTGCCGAAGCAAAAGAGGCGGTCGCTGAAGCTGTTGCTTTTTTAAAAGACCAAGGGTACACATTGGTTGAAGTGAAGCACCCTGTTGATGGGGAACGTCTAATGAAAAATTATTATACTGTAGCTGCTGGCTCAGCAGGAATTGCCGATTTTATGGTGCGGCAGAAATTGAAAAGACCGCTTGAACGAAATGATGTAGAACTGTTAACATGGGCGCTTTTTCAAACAGGAAAAAATATAACGAGTGAAGAGACAACTGCGGCTTGGACAGATATTGCTTTACAAGCACAAGCGATGGACGAATTTTATCAACAGTATCCTATCTTATTAACACCAACGACAGCTGCCACGGCACCTAGTATTGATAATCCGTTACTAAAACCAGAACATGCAGCACAGATGGAAAAAATTGATCAATTGTCACCAGCAGAACAAAAACAATTGATTTATGACCAATGGCTGACGTCGTTCACATATACACCGTTTACACAACAAGCAAATTTATTTGGACATCCAGCATTAAGTGTACCAACTTACGTTTCAAAAGAAGGACTGCCTTTGGGGATTCAGTTTAATAGTGCATTAAATGAAGACCGAACATTGCTACAATTAGGTGCTTTATTTGAAAATAACCACAAGATAAATCAACCACATGTAGAAGAACCAGACAAAGACAAAGAGCCAAATGCAAGAGGCGAACCAGACAAAGACAAAGAACCAGATGCAAGTGGCGAACCAGAAAAAGACAAAGACCCAGATGCAAGTGGCGAACCAGAAAAAGACAAAGAGCCAAAAGCAAGTGACGAACCAGAAAAAGACAAAGAGCCAGATGCAAGTGGCGAAGCAGACAAAGACAAAGAACCAGATGCAAGTGGCAAACCAGAAAAAGACAAAGACTCAGATGCAAGTGGCAAACCAGAAAAAGACAAAGAAACAAAAAAAACTGAAGGACCAATAGAAGGAAAAGATCAAAACCAAAACCAAAACCAAAACCAAAACCAAAACCAAAACCAAAACCAAAACCAAAACCCAGACAAAGCTGGAAAAACTACTAGTGAGTCATCCTTAGATAATTCGCTGAAATCATCAGCAAATCAGGGAACCAAATCAACAGGAAGTACGCATGCTTTTTCTGATAAAAATATGATTGGGAAAAAAGAACAGCTTCCCAAAAAAGTATTACCAAAAGCAGGTGTAGAAGTACCTAGTACTTTCTGGATTGTTTTAGGAGGAGCTTTCTTAGTAACGAGTGGAACGATTTATATAAGGAAAACTAGAAAACGATAACCAGTGAAGGTTGGAGACAATTTATCCCCAATTGTCTCCAGCCTTTTTTCTTTGGTATACTAAAACCAATAGGGAAATGGAGGCGAAAGTAATGAGGGCGTTTGAGAAGATTCCAGCGTTTCAGCAATGGCAAAAAGTTGAAGCTATTCACCGTGGTTGGTCAACTGATTTAAAGTTTAAAGTTACCAAAAATCAAGAAACCTTTTTATTGCGAATTTTTCAACAAGAAGAGTTATTAGCTAAACAACAAGAATATCAATTTATCAAAAAAGTAGCGGCGTTGGGATTTCCCAGTTCTAAACCTTTTTTATGTGCACCTATTCCTGAAAGTGAACAAGGATACATGTTATTAACGTATCTAGAAGGTGAAGACTTAAGCGATGTTTTACCCGCTCTTTCTCCTAAAAGACAACTGAACTTAGGCATAGAGGCAGGCCGCTATTTAAACAAAATCCATAAGCTTTTGTTGCCTGAAAGGATTAGTCAAAGAGAGATTGCGCGAAATTTATACGAAAAAAAGCAGAGCCAACTAAATAAGTATAAGGAATCTCAATTTTGTATGCCGTACCAGCAGCCAATAATTTCATATTTAGAAAAACAATTACCGTTATTGCAACAACGGCCTGTAGTTTATCAGCATGGAGATTTCCATGCGGGAAATTTTATTTACTTGCCAACTAGGCAGGTCGGTGTGATTGATTTTAATCGATGGGATTTTGGGGATCCTTATGAAGAATTTTACAAGTTACAATTTTTTTCAAGAAATGTTTCGCCATTGTTTGCTTATGGTCAATTACAAGGTTATTTTGCTGGGAAAGTTCCTACCTTATTTTGGCAGTTTCAAAAGCTTTATACTTTTCACGCAGGACTCTATTCTTTAGTTTGGGCACTGAGCTTTGGTGAAAAAGAAATCAGGACTATGGAACAGCAATACCAACAATTACTAGAGGACTATAATTGTGGAGAATTACTAGTTCCCAAATGGTTTTCAACTATCCAAAGAAAGGGATTGAGATTTTAGGTTTATTTCGATAGAATAAAAATAAAAACAGGAGTTTAAGGAATGAAACTAAACGGGATTATTATGATAGTGGTTGTTGGAAGCGTTTTATCTAGCTGTGGTTGGCAAAAATCGAAAGAGGAATCACAGAAAGTACAAACCGTACAAACAAACAATGTAAATGCTGAAGAAACAAGAGCAATTTCAGCAACCGAAGTTAGTCAAACCACGGCGTTGGAATTAGAGCAAACAACGCAAACACAAGAATTAACTGAATTAGTTACAGAAGAAGGGACGATTTGGAATCAGCAAAAAGCAAAACAGTTAGGACAATACATGGAAACCCAATGTCATTAAGTTAAGGAAAAAAAGTAAATAATAGTCTCAAGTATATCGCTTTTTTCTTATTAACTTGACTAATTTTGTATTTTTGAGCAACACAAAAAAACGTCCTATTATGGTATAGTCCGATTTATAATATTAGGCAATACGATATAAAAACCCAACAAATTTCTTTTTTGTTATATTTCTTTGGTCACTCCGATTCTGTCGTATGGGGAGGAGATATCTTCTTATCAAAATTTCTACATTGACGGTTTGATCAAGAAAAAATCTTTTACAAATACCTATAGCTTGAGTGAAATTAAGCTGATAGAACTGCTTTAAAGGAGCTGATAACGCCACTACCTGAGCAATTTCCATTGAAAAGTTGTATATAATGAGACGCGCGTAAATTTCTTGAATAATAAACTCTAGTTTCTTTGAGTGGAATTGGTTTAAACCTAAGGCATATTTTAATTCTCTAAAGGAAGTTTCAATTCCCCAACGTAAGTGATAAAGAACTTTTAAATCTTCGCTTTTAAAAGTGAAGGAATCAAGATTCGTGACTAAAGATTCATAACTATCCTCACTCAACTTAATCCGAACAACTCTGAGACTAACGGGATAGCTTTCTTTTGAATCGGGGGGAAGATAATCAAAGCTGGCCTTTTTACGCAAAAACTGATAGCTTTTGTCAGCTTTGATTTTATTGGTCTTTCTTCTTGTTAACCAAAGGTTAATCTCTTTATCAAACGTTCCTTTTTGAGGTAATCCAAATCCTTTAAGAAAACCATTACTTCTGGTATCTTTTACTCGAATTACGAATTTTTGACCACTTTTTCTAATATGTTCGTACACGTTAAATGACTCATGACCACGATCTGCAATAATAATTGTCGGCTTTTTAAAAGTAAACTCATCAACCATTTGACACAAACTGCTCCGTTCGTCTAGCTGTCTAATTTTTTGGAAGTTTACCGATGCGTAGTATTTATTTAATGGGTCATATAAAGCATTGATATGAAAAGATCCTACAGGTTTGTCAAACTTTCCGATGGTGTAGTGGGATTCAGGATCGTTTTCATCATAAGGGATATTAATATCGGATCCATCATGAGCCAATAGTTGGTACCCTTTATATTGTTTATTTTGGTTACTTGAAGGAACGGTTCGGTAGAAGAGTTGTTTGAAAGCTTCAATCTTTATTTTACTTCGAGCCTGTACAAATGCGGAAGCAGTTGGCGTTTGA
>NZ_JAHLRI010000033.1:0-25246 GCF_018919685.1 Enterococcus sp. S183_ASV_20 | reverse complement strand
ACAGCGTAAAGAAAGTCTTGATATAACTGATAGCCTACACGCAAAGCAGGGCTCCCTTTCAGTAAGCGATCCACAATATCGGTCTCTGTTAAATGAGCTTTGAAGCCAGGTCGCCAAAGGCGTCGAGTATAATCAAGCTTGCGTTCATCTTTTTGAAGAAGTTTCCAGTATCTTTTTAATTGCTTACCTAATTGATAGTGTTTTTGTTCTTTGCTTTTTAATAGTTGGTTCGTTTCTTTGATTCGATGATTGCGAAAGGTACGACCAATATGTTGGACGATGTGAAACCGGTCAATAATCAGCTGTGCTTTTGGAAACAGCTTTTTAACGAGCGATACATAAGGAGCGTACATATCAATCACGATCCATTCGACCGCTTCACGAATTTCTCGTGAAAAATGACTAAAATAACGTTTTAAAAAAGGCAGTTGTCGGTTCTCGACAATGTCCAATAAGCGCTGTGTTTGTCCATCCATCATGATGAAACTCATAGCACCTGAAACACCCCGAACTGATTTGAATTCATCAAAACAAAGTACCTTAGGTAACGGTGTCCGAAAAGGATTCAACGGACGATAAAATCGCTTCATAATACGGTAAACAGAAGAGACCGATAGATTTTTCTGAGCGGCGATCTCTGTCATTGAGGTATTTTTTTTCAGACGAGTCACGACAGACCAGCGGACTTTCTCACTGATGAAACAATGTTTTTTCGCAACAGAAGTATCTGCGACAAAGGTCCGCTGACAAGCTTTGCATTTGAAGCGTTGCTTTTTCAATTCGAGGTAGGTACGGTATTCAGAAACATCGTTCATTAACAACCGGACGGTTGTTGTACCCCAACGCACAATATCTGAAGCAATCTGGTGTTTACAGTGGATGCATTCTTGGGCTGTATAAATCAAGTTTCCACGATAAATATGACAGATTTGCCCTTTGTATTTTTCTTTTGTGAGACAATTTTCGTTAAAAGTAACTGATAAGTCTAGAATATCTAATGTTTCTTTGATAAGGTGAGTGTAAGACATCTTGATTCCTCCTTTTGGGTTGGTTCGCCAAATTAATTCTAAAGGATTTCAAGGTGTCTTTTCTATATGTTTTGGAAAATAAAAAAGATGCTGGTGTCATCCACCAACATCAAAAAGTATAGAGCCTTAATAATAAGGGCAAAAGCATTTTTTTAATAGGTTCCTTTAATGACAAAATAAGAGCCGCGAATGGTTCCAGCTAATTTTGATTTTTGACGAGCAAATTTGAATTTTCCTTCAAATTCTGCAGGGATTGCCATACCATCTGAAAGTTTAAACCCAACGGCGCGTTTGCCTTCCTCAGCTAATGTGTACATCACGTTAACTGCTAAGCCGTTTTCATAAAATACATAGGCCATTTTTATGCCATCTAAAGTGAAAGAAGAAATTTCAAGTGGCTTGTAAGGGAAATGTAACGCTCGTTCCAATAAAATTTTTTCAATCCAGGTCAATGTTTCTGGAGCTTCAGAGGCAGGGACGGTCGTAAAGCGATGTTTGTATTTATTCCAAAAATAGCGAGCTTCATTCGCTCTTAGTCCAGCAAGGGCAGGTGCCACTGGTGAACTTTCTAAACCAAGAGTGGCTACTTCTTTAAAATCAACTGTATAAACCATGAATTGATACTCCCATCTTTTCTTTTAAACTAAGTATAACGGTAGCAGGGGTAACGAACAATTATTATTACTTAAAAGAATGAAATTGGGACAGAACGATCGGCTTCGGAAAATGTTAAGGTTTCCGAATGCGTAGGTTCTGTCCCAAAGAGTATTTTAAGATTTGGTTATTTCGTGATAAGTTATACGCTTGTGCTTACTTATTGGCATCTAAGGTAACTTTTTCATCTGCCGTAGTCGTTTTAACATCTACTGTATAAACAAGTTTATTGTTATTTTTGGTTAACTTCCAAGTCAAAATACGTGGAGAAAGTCCTCCAACTTCTTTTTTTGCTTTGGCTAAAACGTCGTTAACAGCGCCTAATTCTTTGACTTCAGCAGCTGAAAAGGCTGTCTCGTTTTCGCCAAGTTGATTTGCTTCAGTATTTTTGGTGACTTTTCCTGTTTCAGGATTCTCGTAAAGTGTTTCTGTCTCGTTGGTAAAGATATAGCTGTAGTCACTTGCTGGTTCTGTATCAAATTGGACATTTACTAATGGTTTGCTGTTGCCAGCTTCTTTTTCGTAGATTTCAGCAGCTTGCTGCAAACTAACTTTGTACTTAGTATCTGTGACAGCATCTTTTCCTATGCCACAACTAGCTAAAATAAAAATAGCTCCTAAAAGTGAAAAAAATAGTAAAAATGGTTTTTTTAACATGAAATTACCTCGTTTCCTTTTATTAAGTATTCACAATCATTTAGTATACGGAGGTTTTATAAAAATTACAAACAAAAAATAATCCTTTAAGAGAAATTAAAGGATTATTTTTTGTTATTTATTCTGCACGTAAAGCAACTGCCGCATCTTTTTTCGCTGCCATTCGGGCAGGAATATGGCCACCAATCATGGTTAAGATTGTGCTAATTACAATCAAAATAATCCCGTGAATTGGATTTAAGGTGGCAACATTTTCTAAATCAGTCAGGTTATAGAGCACTGCATTGATCGGAAATGTTGCGAGAAAGGCAATCACAACACCAAGAATACCAGAGGCAACGCCTAAAATAGCAGTTTCGGCATCAAACACCCGGGTAATATCTTTTTTACGAGCTCCTAACGCTTTCAGGATACCGATTTCTTTGGTCCGCTCAATGACAGAAGTATAGGTGATAATCCCAATCATAATCATACTTGTAACAAGGGAAATCCCAGCAAATGCAATCAGCACATAGGTGATGGCATCCATTAAACCACCTGTTAAGCGGGTCATTGTTCCAGCTAAATCAGAATAAATGATTTGGTCTTTTTTATCTTTTCCTTTGTTATAAGCATCTAAATAATCAAGAATTTTATCTTTTGATTTGAAGTCGTTTGGATAAATCATAATACTTGAAGGGATTTCATTCGCTCCTAAATAAGACAACAGGTTTTCTTTCGCGGAAGCATCTAATGTTTCGTTAGTCATAACGTTAGTATTGCTGGCTTCTTGCGCTTTAACAATATCAGAGGTTTTGTTTTTGGCAATCATATTAGTTGAAAGTGCATCGCTATAAGCAATTCCAGGTGCTAATAGATTCATTGTTGAAGAATCTTTAATTCGCAAAATCCCTGAAATTGTTAATTCGGTATTTTCTGGATTATCGTAAACAGCTTGCAAATCTTGGTTAGGAATGAAGTTGCCTGTCGGTAATTTGGTGTAAAATGCATTATTATTGGCTAATTTCATTTTTGTGCCAACAATGTCTGAAAAGGCAATCTTTTGATTATCTTTCACGTCAAAGCCAAGATTTTTTAAAGCATTAATATTGGTGGTATTGTTACTATCGACGATTAAAACGACATCGGTTTCTTTTTCTGGATAATTTCCTTCAAGCAACGAGTAATTGTCTTTTAAGAAATTGTTTTTTCCATTTTCTAGTTGTTTAGGAAAAGCAGAAACGCCGACGCCAGTTTGGGCAGCCATCATAGAAGTCATCGCGTTTGATTGACCATCAGGTGCATCGTTTGAAAATTTGACAGCTTGTGCTTTCCCGTTGATTTCTCTTAATAAGTTCATATTGACTAGACGAGTATAGCCGATATTATTACTTAATTCAGGATCAATGTGATTGACATAGTCAATAAATTTTTGATCAATTAAATTCGTGTGTTGCGCACGGTCCGCATCGCTAATTTTAGCAGTCACTTCTTTTTCTTTCGGGAAGGTGCCTTTTTTGTCCTGATTATTGAAACTTTCTGGATCTTGATCTGTCGCTATTTTAGAAATGGTAATCGGAAATTGCGCTAACGTTTCCGACTGAGTTTTATCAATTTGTTTCTGGAATCCTGTTGAAAGAGAAAGGACAATCGCGATACTGATAATTCCGATACTTGAAGCAAAGGCGGTTAAAAAAGTTCGCCCTTTTTTAGTGCGGATATTATTAAAAGATAAACGCAGCGCAGTCGTGAATTTCATTTTGGTGCGTTTCAATTCGAAAGGTTCTTTTTTTTCATGTTCAATATGAGGACGCGAGTCATGCCGAATTTGGCCATCTGAAAATTCAATAATTCGATCAGCGTATTCATGAGCTAATTCAGGATTGTGGGTCACCATAATGACTAATTTTTCTTTCGAAAGTTCTTGGATAAGTGCCATAATTTGCAGACTGGTTTCTGAATCCAATGCACCAGTTGGTTCATCACAAAGTAAAATATCGGGATCATTAGCTAAAGCACGAGCAATGGCCACCCGTTGCATTTGACCGCCAGATAATTGGGAAGGTTTTTTATGGATATGGTCCTTCAAACCGACACGGATGAGTGCATCTTCGGCTTTTTGGCGTCTTTCTGCTTTTGAAATACCACTCAGTGTCATACCAAGCTCGACATTATCCAAAATCCCTTGATGACTAATTAAGTTGTAACTTTGAAAAATAAAACCAATTGAGTTATTCCGATAAGCATCCCAATCGGCTTCTTTAAAATTTTTTGTTGATTTGCCGTTAATGATTAAGTCACCAGAATCGTAATTGTCCAATCCGCCAATCACATTCAACATCGTCGTTTTACCAGAGCCACTGGGACCCAGAATGGCTACAAATTCTTGTTTTCGAAAAGCGACAGAGACGCCATCTAAAGCTTTAGTGGTCGTTCCGCCGACAGTATAATATTTTTTTATCTCTTTGAGTTCTAGCATATTTTTCGCATCCTTCTTCCAATTTATCAACAACACAACCTTAAGTTAGTGTATAACGTAACATAATAGTTAACAAAAATCAATCATTACCATTTGATAATCAAGTGAATTTAGTATACACTAGGTGGGAAACGAGGGAGAACATATGGATAAAGAGAAGCATTCATCAAATTTAGATATTAGTGTCTTTACTGAAATTTTTTCATATATGAGCCAATTGCTTTTTAAAGACCTAGACTTGGAGGATCTAAAATTAACAAAGTTAGACATGTTAATTTTATTAATTGTGGCAACGAATGAAGGAATCAGTATGACAGAGTTAGCCAACCAAGTAGGAACGTCGAAAGTTCAAGTGAGTCGCTCTATTGCGGGGTTAGAAGAACGAGCGATTGTTCAACGTCGCCATAATCAAGAAAATCGCCGCGTGGTTAATGTTTATACGACAAAAGAAGGCGAGAAGCTCTTTAAGCAAAAAGAAAATCAAGTAAAACAGCAACTATCTGAAACGCTTAGTGTTCTTTCCTTAGAGGATTATCAAGAGGTCAATCAACACTTTTTGGCGGTCATGAAAATTTTGTCCAATTATCAAGCGCTACGAAGAAAAACGTGTAAGGAAAACAACGCCAAAAAATAAAAAACATCGTTTGGCTATAAACCAAACGATGTTTTTTCTAGCCTTTGACAGAGCCAGAAGTCACGCCTTCTACATAGAAACGTTGCATTACTATAAATAAAATAGTAATTGGAATGGCAATTAGCACACATCCAGCTGTAAAAGCCATGAATAGTGAATTGGCTGTTGATTTGGTCATCATCGAAAAGAGACCAATCGCAACGGTGTAATTTTCAACTTTATCACCCATAATAACTTTTGCGAAAATAAAATCCATCCAAGGGCCCATGAAGGCGGTTAAAGAAGTATAGACAATAATTGGTTTTGACAATGGCAACGTAATTTTTGTGAAAATTTGCCACTTGTTGGCACCGTCAATCATAGCCGATTCGTCTAAAGCCATCGGAATGGTATCGAAGAACCCTTTGGCGATGTAAAAACCTAGCGCCGAGCCTGCAGAGTAAACCAGAATTAAAGCGAATAAACTTTCAGTTAAATTTAAGGCTTTTAAAATATAGTAAACGGCAATCATGCTCATAAAACCAGGGAACATATTTAAAACGAGCGCCACTTTTAAAAATGGTTTTCTTAAGCGGAAACGCAACCGGGACAGCGCATAAGCCATTGCGATTGTAATGAAAGTTGATAACAGACAGCTTGCGATGGAGACGAACAAGGTGTTCAAAAACCAACGGACAAAGGGGAAGTTGCCAGTCTGATTTGTTAATAATACTTTATAGTTTTCTAAAGTGAATGTTTTGGGAATGATATAGGGAACAAATGCACCGCCTTCGCCACGAAAACTTGTTAAGATAATCCACACAATGGGGAACATCCAAAAAACTGCTAAAATGGTTAGAATGATGTAAACGCTGGTAAGTGCAGTGCGTTGTTTTTTTTGGTAACTTTTTGCTTTAGCCATAAGTTACGCCTCCTTAAATGAATTCGTCCGTGTATAGGCAATTAAACTGAAGACTGCGGAGAGAATGAAGATTAAAATACCAATCACAGAGGCTAAATTGTAATCCATTGTATCGACAGTCAATTTGTATAGCCAGGTAACTAAAAGGTCAGTTGAGCCTGCACCGTAGAAGTTAGAATTGGCTGGACCACCGCCTGTTAATAGATAAATGACATTGAAGTTATTGATGTTGCCAATAAACTGTTGAATCAGCGCTGGGGTCATCACAAATAGAATTTGTGGAAATGTAATACTTTTAAAAATTTGCCATTTATTGGCGCCGTCAATTCTAGCAGCTTCAATTTGATCTTCAGGGAGATTTTGGATAATCCCTGTAGAGATTAACATCGTAGCAGGAATACCAATCCACATATTGACAACAATAATGGTTAATTTTGCCCAATTCGGATCTGTTAAGAAGGGGATAGAAGAATCGATTAAGCCCCAGTTTAACAACAGAGCATTGATAGGTCCGGAACCATTTAAGAGGTTTCGCATAATTAAAAGTGAAACAAACGGAGGTACGGCCATCGTGATAACAAAAATAGTCCGCCAAAACGCTTTATATTTTAAGCCTTTTGTATTGATAAGCAAGGCTAAAATGATTCCAAAAAAGAAACAAGTTGCGGTTGCGAAAACAGCCCAAATCAAGGTCCAGCCAAGTACTGGAAAGAACGTTGAAGCCATATCGCCTGTGATTACATTACCTAGATTTGCCAATCCAACCCAAGTAAAAAGGTTTTTCGGTGGCAAATGGTTATGGTCGTAGTTGGTAAAGGCAATTGAAATCATATATAACAACGGCAAGATGGTAAAGAAAAGAACGCCTAGTAAGGGGATCGTCATTAAAGTTGCATGGAAACGTTCGTTTAACAAGCTACGTAAATCATCCATAGTTGTTGGAATTTTTTTGCCGGCTGTCTTTAATTCATATAGGTGACGGGCGCTTTTTAAATTGATTACATATAAAATGATTAGCGATAAACAGACTAAAATTGCTGCAATTCCGAATAATAATAAGAGCATTGAATTATCGCCTTCTTTTAGAACTTCAATCCCTAAAGAATCATCATATACTAATCCTTGCTGTTGGGTCCCTAGTGTTCCTAGCATCATTAATGCGTGGAAACCATTACGGATTAACCAATAGATAAAGCCAATTTCAGCTGTTAAAAAGATGATTCCCTTTAACCACTGCTTGTTGGCGAAGTTTGCAGCACCCATAACTAAAAAAGATAGTTTTGTAGCGAAGTCGCCTTTTTTAAAGACCTCTCGAAATGACGTCTGGGCTTTCTTTTTCTTGAACATCTTCGTTCACTCACTTTCTACTTAAATAAAAAAGATAGAGGAAATGGGACAGCAGATTGAAGCTCGTCCCATTTCTTTACTCTTTTTATTCTTTTGCTTCTTTTGATGTGTCTTGGACTAATTTATCTAATTTTGCTTGATAATCCGCAGGTTTGATATTGCCTTTGTACGTATCATTGATCACTGCATCCATCGCAGGCCAGAATGAAACGATTTCTGGGATTTTTGGCATTACCACAGAGTGGGTTGGTTGCGCCATTTCTAAGATAGCTTTTGCAACAGTATCTTGTGTAATTTCTTCGTTTGTTTGTAATTTTTTGTTTGAAGGGACAAAGCCGATTTCTTTGAAGTAAGTCATTTGTGCTTTTTCACTGGTTAAATAGTTTGCTAATGTCATTGCGGCCAATGGTGCTTGTGTTTGTTGGTTGACAGCAAAACTACGAACGCCCAAGAAAGCTTTCATTTGTTTTTCTCCATTGCCAAAATCAATGGTTGGATAGGCAGCAGCCCCCATTTTGTCGCCAAGAGCTTTTTCTACATCGTTTTTAGACCAAGGACCAGAAAGGAAGGCATCCGTTTTGCCAGAACCTAGATTAGACAATGCTTCTGTATTTGATTGGATCACACCAGGATTATTTTTTTGATCGGCAATCCATTGTAATACTTCTATACCTTGTTGGTTGTTAAAGTTGGTACCTTTTGGATCTTCGCCATTTTCACCATATAAGTAATCGCCGTTACTCATAAATAGAGGACCGAAGATATAATTTGCGCCATCTTCGCCAAAATTGGTACCGATTTTGCCTTTTTCAGTTAAAGACTTCCAAGTTTTGATTTCCTCTGGAGAATACGTATCTTTGTTATAATAAAGAACTTGTGACTCTACGGCATAAGGGTAGGCATAGACTTTGTCTTTCCAAGTGACCCCTGCGACTGCCGAGTCAATATTATTTTCTTTGACTTCTTTTTCATATTTTGTGTTAGGGTAAATCAGACCAGCTTCTGCCATTTGACCAATTTGATCATGTGGCATCATGAAAACATCTGCGGCAGCTTTAGGATCTTTTGCAATGTCTTTTTTAGCATCTGCCGAATTTCCAGCAGTTAAGTTAACTTTAATATTGGGGTTTTCTTTTTCAAAATCGGCGACAACTTTTTTAAAGACGCCCATATATTCAGTATCAACCCATAATTTTACGTCACCAGCTGCTTTATTTGCTGAACCGCTTTCATTTTCAGCTTTCGTTTTTTCTGCACCACCACAGGCAGTAAGTAAAACCGCGGAAGCACTTAAAAGGATACCGCCCATTAAAATCTTTTTCCAATTCGCTTTCATTTTTGAACCCTCCAAAAATTATTTTTTACAAGTCTTATTATGCAACCGATTGCGGAAATAATCAAGTGTTTTTCATCGAGAAAGTTAAAAAAGTTTTTTTGTTATAAATAACATACTGTTTATTTGAAGTGGTGTATACCACTAATTGAGCATTTTAAATAAAAAAATAAAAAAGGGTATACAAATGCAATCGTTTGCGCTAAAATGTGTTCGAGTATTAGAAAATACACGAAAAGCGACAATTAAAGGAGAGAATTAAATGAACACTGCTGCAATCTACCATCGTCCAGAAAGTGAATTTGCTTATCTTTATACAGAAGAAACAATGCATATTCGTTTGCGTACGGCAAAAGGCGACATTGCCTCTGTCCAATTAGTGCAAGGAGATCCTTATCTTTTAGGGAAAGAAAAGTGGTACCAACAGTCGTTAACCATGGAGAAGTTAGTATCTACGGAGTTATATGATTACTGGTTTATTGCATTAAGTGCAAAATTTAAACGCCTTTCATATGCTTTTACTTTAGTAGGGACGGATGGCTTGACGGCGTTTTATGGCGAACACGGCATTTATCCTTTAGAAGAAAAGTATTTAGAGATGGCGAATAATTATTTTCGGATGCCGTATTTTCATGAAGTCGATCGTTTTAAAGCACCTGAATGGGTGAAAGAAACGGTTTGGTATCAAATATTTCCAGAGCGTTTTGCAAATGGTGATCCCGCCAATGATCCTGAAGGGACGTTGCCGTGGGGATCTAAAAGACCAGATCGACAAGATTTTTTTGGTGGGGATTTGCAAGGGGTGCTAGATCATCTTGATTACATTGAAGATTTAGGTGTTAACGGCTTATATTTTTGCCCAATTTTTGAAGCGTTTTCTAATCACAAATATGATACGATTGATTATTTAAAAATTGACCCAGCTTTTGGTGATGGCGCTATCTTTAAGCGTTTAGTCGAAGAGTGTCATCGACGGGGCATTAAGATTATGTTGGACGCCGTTTTTAATCATATGGGGGACACTTCGCCTCAATGGCAAGATGTGTTAAAAAATGGCCAGGACTCAATTTATGCCGATTGGTTCCACGTAAATGAGTTTCCAGCTAGCTATGAAGAAAGTGCTGATTTTGAAGAAGCAAGCAACATTACCTATGATACTTTTGCATTCACTCCGCATATGCCTAAATTAAATACAGCAAATCCAGAGGTGCAAGCCTATCTTTTAGAAATTGCTCGTTATTGGATTGAGGAATATGATATCGATGCCTGGCGTTTAGATGTGGCAAACGAAGTGGATCATGCGTTCTGGAAAAAATTCCGGCAAACATGTGATGACGCAAAAAAAGATTTTTATATTTTAGGAGAAATTTGGCACTCGTCGCAAAGCTGGCTCCAAGGAGACGAATTTCATGCAGTGATGAATTATGCATACACAGATGCGATTATGGGCTACTTTGTCAAGCAAGAACTGTCCTTGGAAAAGATGCTTTCTGAAATGAACAACCAGTTAATGCTTTATCGACAACAAACGAATCAAATGCAGTTTAATGTTTTAGATTCCCACGATACACCACGCTTATTGCATGAAACGAAAGAGGATAAAGAGTTGATGCGCCAAGTATTAGCGTTTACGTATATTCAACCAGGCGTCCCTTGTCTTTACTATGGTGATGAAATTGGTATGACAGGTGATATGGATCCTGATTGTCGTCGTTGTATGGTTTGGGAGGAAAATCAGCAAGATTTGGATTTGAAGGAATTTGTAAAATCATTGATTGCCCTTCGCAAAAAGTATGCGGCTGTTTTTTCTGGTGGAACAATCGATTGGACAGGAACTTCTTTTGAAACGGGGTTGATTAGACTCGCTTGCCGTTTGGAGGAACAAACGATCTATGGGATTTTTAATACTGGCCAAGAGACACAATTTGTTGATAGAACTGATCGAGAAGTTTTGCTAAGTTCTTCTATCGAAATTGCTTCAGAACAGATAATGGTTTTACCAAAAGGTTTTCTTTTATATCAAGCATAATAATTAAGCAAAGGAATGTGAAGAAGAATGGAAAAACATTGGTGGCAAGAAGTCGTGGTTTATCAGATTTATCCTCGCAGTTTTAAGGATAGCAATGGAGATGGCATTGGAGATTTACCAGGAATTATTGAAAAATTGGATTATTTGGAAACGTTAGGCATTGGGGCTATTTGGTTATCGCCAGTTTATCAATCACCCAATGATGACAATGGTTATGACATTTCTGATTATGAAGCGATTATGACAGAGTTTGGGACGATGGCGGATATGGACCGTCTAATTGAGGAAGCGAAAAAGCGAAAGATTGAAATTATTATGGACTTAGTGGTTAACCATACGTCAGATGAGCATCGTTGGTTTATTGAAGCGAAAAAAAGCAAGGAGAACCCCTACCGAGACTATTATGTATGGGCTGATCCTGCTTCAGAAGGCGGTGTGCCTAACCGATTGAAATCTGCCTTTTCGGGTTCGGCGTGGACGTTTGACGAAGCGAGTGGGCAATACTATTTGCATTTGTTTAGTAAAAAACAACCAGATTTAAATTGGGAAAACCAACAAATGCGTCAGTCGGTTTACGAGATGATGAATTTTTGGATTGATAAAGGAATTGGCGGTTTCCGTTTAGATGTAATTGACTTAGTGGGTAAAATTCCAGGAGAAGAGATCACCGCGAATGGCCCTCATTTACATCGTTATTTACAAGAAATGAACGCCGCGACATTTGGTGGCAAAGAGCTGTTAACTGTAGGTGAAACATGGGGGGCCACACCTGAGATTGCAAAAATGTACTCTAGTCCAGAGCGTCATGAATTATCCATGATTTTTCAGTTTGAACATATGAGCTTGGATCAACAACCAGGTAAAGAAAAATGGGACCTTCAGCCAATGGAAGTTGCCAAGTTGAAACAGGTTTTTGCAAAATGGCAAACAGAATTAGGAAATGATGGCTGGAATTCTTTATTTTGGAATAACCATGATTTACCGAGAATGATTTCACGTTGGGGAAATGATCAGGAATATTGGTTGGAAAGTAGTAAGTTATTCGCTATTTTACTGCACATGATGAAAGGCACACCTTATATTTATCAAGGGGAAGAAATTGGTATGACCAATACGCCGATTACAGATATTCGTGAAGCGCGGGACATCGAAACGATTAACATGTACCATGAGTATCTAGAAAAAGGATATTCTAAAGAAGAAATTTTGCTGAAAATTAATACTAAAGGTCGCGACAATGCACGCCGGCCTATGCAGTGGACCGCTGAAAAAAATGCGGGCTTTACGACTGGTACACCTTGGATTGATGTTAATCCCAATTATCAAACGATTAACGTCGCTGCTGCTTTGGCAGATAAAAATTCACTATTCTATACGTACCAAGAAATGATTCGTTTGAGAAAAGAACATCCTTTAATTGTTTGGGGCAACTTTGAATTGCTGGAAACAGTGGACGAAGTGATCAGTTTTTATCGTACCTATGGTGAGGAACGCTGGCTTGTTGTAACGAACTTTTCTGACAAAGTTCAGCCATTTTCTGCAGATGTTTCTGTAGAACAAGTAATGATTGAAAATATGCCGACTGATGTCACTGCTTTAGCAGACTATTCGTTAGCGCCTTGGCAAGCATTTGTTGTGAAAGTGAGTCAATAAGATGGACCAATGGTGGAAAAATGCTGTCGGTTATCAAATTTATCCTCGGAGTTTTAAAGATAGCAACGGGGATGGCATTGGTGATTTGCAGGGAATTATTGAGAAATTACCGTATTTAAAAGAACTAGGGGTCGATTTTTTATGGTTAAATCCGATTTACACTTCGCCGAACGTTGACAATGGTTATGATATTGCGGATTATCAAGGGATTCAGCCAGAATTTGGTACGATGGAAGATTTTCAAGAACTTTTGGACCAAGCGCATCAATTAGGTTTGAAGATTATTCTTGATTTAGTGGTCAATCATACAAGTGATCAACATCCGTGGTTTGTTGAAGCGAAAAAAAGTTTAGATAATCCGTATCGTGAGTATTATTTATGGGCCGATGCGACACCAGATCGTATGCCGAATGAATGGCAAAGCTTTTTTGGTGGCTCGACTTGGACGTATGACGCGGGTACAAAGCAAGCATATTTTCATGTGTTTGCAAAAGAGCAACCTGATTTGAACTGGAAAAATCCTAAAGTTCGTGAAGAGATTTATGCGATGATTCGCTGGTGGTTAGATTTGGGAATTGATGGTTTCCGATTGGATGCGATTAGTCATATCCAAAAAGAACCTTGGGATTTTAAAATTACCACGAATCCGTGGGCTCCATTTATGAATGTAAAAGGCATTGAAGACTATATGCTGGATTTGAAAGCTATTTTTGCTGAGTATGACATCATGACAGTGGGGGAAGCTAGTGGCGTTTCAAGTAAAAAAGCGGTGGAATGGACCAATGATACCGGCTATCTGAATATGATTTTTGAATTAGAGCACAATGTTCGAGAAGGAAAGCCAGGAGAAGAACGGTTAAATATTTTAGGCTATAAAAAAGTAATGGCTCGCTGGCAAAAGCATTTAGGGACAGAAGGCTGGAATGCATTATATGTAGAAAATCATGATAATCCCAGAATCAATTCAATTTTAGGCAATGAAACCTCTCATTCTGCTAAGGCGATTGGAACAATCGCCTTGCTCTTGCGAGGAACGCCGTTTATTTATCAAGGACAGGAAATCGGCATGGTTAATTATCCGTTTCAACAGATTGACGAGTTAGATGCTAAAGATTCCCATAACCATTATCGTTTGCTTATAGAAAATGGCTACGATGCGAAACAAGCATTAAAAGAAGTGGCGCATTGGACGCGGGACCATTCGCGTACGCCTATGCAGTGGACGAATCAAGAGGCAAGTTCATTCACCTCGGGGCATCCTTGGTTAGCAATTCATCCCAATTTCAAAGAAATAAATGTGGCTGATCAAGAAACGGATGCACAATCCGTGTTGAATTATTATAAAAAGTTAATTGCGCTGCGGAAAGAAAATCCAGTCTTTACAGATGGACAGTTTGAACTATTAGCGCCCAATCATCCGTCTGTTTTTGCTTTTTTAAGAAAAACAACTGAGGCAACAGCGTTAGTGATTGTCAATTTAAGTGGAGAAAAGTGCCAATTTGACTTGCCGAATAAATTACTAGGCAGAAAGTGGCAACAATTGTTAGGGAATCAAGATTTTACGGTGAAGAAACGGATGCAGTTAGCACCTTATCAAGCAGGGGTCTTCCAATAACTGATTTGTTCTATAACGAGTGCAAAAGGCTTACTTTTAAGTGGGGCTCTTGCACTCGTTTTTAGGAACTTCAACAACCGAGAGACTTCATAAATAATTGAATTTTTGCAGAAATGCGTTATACTTACTTTGGGTAAGTTATTTAATTTTATGAAAGTAGGGGGAAATGATGCCGAAAACACGTGTAGAAGCATTTACAGATGCAGTCATTGCGATTATTTTAACGTTGTTAATTTTAGAATTAAAAATTCCTGAAAAAGCAGATTGGTCTGCTCTGACCCAATCTGGACACAAAATCATTATTTATTTAATTAGTTTTATTACTTTATTAATTTATTGGAACAATCATCATCATTTATTTCAAAGTGTCCGTAAAATTGATGGACGTGTCCTTTGGATGAATAATTTTTTAATTTTGACGTTGACGTTTTTCCCGTTTGTTACTGGTTGGGTAGGTGAACATCCGTTTTCTTGGCCGCCACAAGCTTTGTATGGCTTAGTAGTATTAGGAGCTGACGTTGCTTATTATCTAGTGGTGCGGGCATTGATTCAGGCAAATGGGCCCAAATCCGAAGTACAACGTTTGTTTGGCCACTATCCAAAATTAACGCTTTCGATTGTGTTGAATATTATTGCGTTGATTGTAGGCAAACTAGTAGCGCCAATCGCTGTTCTGATTATTGATACGATTGTTTTAGTCATGTGGTTTATTCCTGAGCGAAAAGCAGAAATAAAGGAAATTTTAAAGTAGTTATTTTTTATTTATAACAAAAAAGTCATAAATCTTTTGACAAGAATGTCAAACTCCTCTATTATAAGAAGTGGATAAAAACTGAATAATTGTTAGGTGAGGCTCCTATTTGGACAAATGCTGCTGCCGCGAAAGGATCGAGAGACCCTTAGTTGGTTGAACAGGAATAATCGTGAAGGTTATTCATAATGTAGCTGATACATGTTATCTACGCCCTATAGTGCTAAAGCTCAACGATAGAGAATCTTATTTAAAGATGGTATTTTGGGACGTACTCTATTGTTGAGTAGGTCCTTTTTTGTGTGTTTGGCAAAAAAACAATTATTCACTGGAAGTATAAATAAGAAAAAGAAAGGATGACTGTCATGGAAGACCCTGGAAGTGAACAGAGAAACAAAATACAGTCACCAACGAAAGGAGAAGATTTTAGCGCTCTTTTCGGCAGGTGACCACAACCTTGGAGGAAAAGAAAATGATGAACAAAAAAACAATGGATATGAGAAAAGCAACCAAAGATCAAGAATTACGTAAATTGGCGTTGCTTTCTGAACGGGAATTAATGATGGAATTACGGACATCTGAAAAAGGACTCTCGAATGAAGATGCCGAAAAAAGATTAGAGGAATTTGGACCAAACGAAGTTTCTGCACAAAAGCCAACCCCAGCAATTATTTTATTTTTAAGTGCATTCAAAGATCCATTTGTCTATGTCTTAGCCTTATTGATGGTCGTTTCAACTTTAACGAAAGATTTCGAAGCCGCTATCGTGATGGGCGTGATGATTTTAGCCAGTGTCTTGATTGCTTTTATACAAGAGTATCGTTCTCAAAAAGCGAGTTTGGATTTAAAAGAATTAATTGAAAACACCGCTGCAGTGACACGGGAAGGAATTACGAAAGAAATTCCAATGGACGAAATTGTTCCAGGAGACATTGTAACTTTAGCTACAGGAGACATGATTCCTGCAGATGCCGTGTTGATTTGGACCAAAGATTTATTCGTTAATCAATCGTCGCTAACAGGCGAATCCATGCCTGTTGAAAAATTTGTGGATGCAGGTGTGGATCGTCAACAAACAGAGGTTTCTGCATTAGATATGCAAGACCTAGTGTTTATGGGCACAGATGTCTTGAGTGGACAAGGAAAAGCGATTATTTTAAAAACTGGGCAACATACATTTTTTGGTGATATTGCTAAAAATGCTACAACACAACGAGGAAAAACTAGTTTTGACTTAGGCTTAGCAAAAGTCAGTAAGTTTTTATTACGAATGGTAATGATTTTGTTTCCAATCGTTTTCTTGATTAATGGTTTAACTAAAGGTGCTTGGGGCGAAGCGTTTTTCTTCGCGATTGCCGTTGCAGTTGGTTTGACACCAGAAATGTTGCCAATGATTGTTACGAGTAACTTAGCCAAGGGTGCATTATCCTTATCGAAACATAAAGTCATTGTTAAAGAATTAGCGGCTATCCAAAATTTGGGTGGTATGGATGTGCTCTGTACAGATAAGACTGGAACGATTACCGAAGATCGTGTAGTTTTGGTTCAACATTTGAATCCATTGGGTGATTTGAGTGACGAGGTTCTAAATTTAGCCTACTTAAATTCTTCTTATCAAACAGGTTGGAAAAATTTAATGGATATTGCCGTTATTAATTTTTATGAAGAGCATCAATGGAAAACGCCGTTTAAAAATGTCACTAAAATTGATGAAATTCCTTTTGATTTTTCCAGACGCCGCTTAACGGTTGTCGTGAATGCAGATGATCATCAATTGATGATTACGAAAGGCGCCGTGGAAGAAATGGAAGAAGTGTGCACGCATGCGCAAATTAATGGCGAAATTGTACCATTAAGCAGTGCTGTACGAGAAGAACTACGCCGAGTGAATGTTCAAATGAACAAACAGGGGATGCGTGTGTTAGCGGTAGCTGTAAAAAAAGATGTCCACAAAGAAGCAGTTTATTCAGTTGAAGATGAAAAAGAGATGACATTGATTGGATTTATGGGTTTTCTTGATCCAGCAAAAGAGTCAGCCGTCAGCGCTATCCGCTCCTTACATGAACATGGTGTCAACGTGAAAGTGCTAACGGGCGATAATGACATTGTCGCCAAAAAAGTCTGTAAAGATGTAGGTATTGAAGTTTCCCATGTGTTATTAGGTTCTCAAATTGAAGCAATGACAGATGAAGAGTTGCGGGCGCAAGTGGAAGAAACTAATTTATTTGCCAAATTAAATCCGATGCAAAAATCTAAAATTATTGAATTGCTACAAGCAAAAGGTCATACGGTTGGTTTTATGGGGGATGGCATTAATGATGCACCGGCATTACGAAAAGCTGATGTGGGCATTTCAGTAGATACTGCAGCTGATATTACTAAAGATGCTAGTTCGATTATTTTACTGGAAAAAAGTTTAAATGTACTGGAATCTGGTGTGATTGAAGGACGAAAAGTATTTAGCAATATGATGAAATATATTAAAATTACCATCAGTTCTAATTTTGGGAATGTCTTTTCAATTTTAGTAGCCAGTGCCTTTTTACCATTCCTACCAATGCTTTCCTTACAACTCTTGATTCAAAATTTGATTTATGATGTGGCTCAGTTGACAATTCCTTGGGATAATGTCGATGAAGAAGAGTTATTAAGCCCTGTTCGGTGGGAAACGAACGGGCTAGCGAAATTTACGGTATGTATTGGCCCGGTAAGTAGTATTTTCGATATTCTAACGTATCTTGTCATGTGGTTTGTGTTTAGCGCCAATAGTTTGGCAACTCAACATTTATTCCAAACAGGTTGGTTTATGGTGGGACTTGTTAGTCAAACGTTAGTTGTTCATATGGTCCGGACGCGGAAAATACCATTCATTCAAAGTCGTGCATCAATGCCTGTGATGTTAAGTAGTTTAGGCGCAATTTTACTCGGTTTCCTGATTGTAGCAACGCCTATAAGAGAGGTTTTTGACTTTGTGAAACTTCCGGCTAACTACTGGCCATGGTTCTTTGGAATCATCATTGCGTACATGTTAACTGTTGAAGTAGCTAAACGTTTATATATTAAAATTACCAAGGAATGGATTTAGTAAAATCTACTGAAAGAGAAAAGAAATTGCTAAGCTGTATTACTCGTTTTGCGAAAATTTGGTGATTTTACGTAATGAATGTTCGTGATAAAACCTAAGGTAAAGTATTTGTTAAAAAAACGAGCCCAAAAAAATAAAAATTAACGAAAAAAACTTTGTTCTCTAAAAAATAAAAAACCGCATGCTGAGTAGGTTACTCGGCTGACGGTTTTTATTTTTTGGTTTTTTCAAGATAATTTTCATGAAAACGCAAAGTTCGGAAATCAGATTACTAGCCAGTTCGGGGATAAGGGGGCTCAAATTAATAGAACTGTTATATAATATTTTCAAAATAGAATATAACAGTTGGGAGAAAAATAGTACAGAAGAAGTGTGGAACAGAAACCGTTTTCTTGTTTGTGAAAATTATCACTAAACCGCAAAAACATGCGGTTTTGCTCTTTTGTGAAAAAATGAAGAAATTAGAGTTTTTTTCTTGCGCTTTTTCGAATTTAGTGATAATTTGTTAAGTGTAGTCGATAAAAAGTAATACAGTTTCGCACTCTGTTTTACTTTTATCGAAATTAAAGAAACGTAATAGAGAGGATTGTGTGACAAAATGGCAAAGGCTAAGAAACAAAAACCTATTGACTTTAAAGAGCTAATGGCTAAAGTCGACGCTGATTTCCCAACTTTCCAAATCTTGGATCAAGATGGAAAAATTGTGAATGAAGATTTAGTACCTGATTTATCGGATGAGGAATTAGTTGAATTAATGACACGCATGGTTTGGTCTCGTGTGTTAGACCAACGTTCTACTGCATTAAACCGTCAAGGACGCTTAGGATTCTTCGCGCCAACAGCTGGACAAGAAGCAAGCCAATTGGCAAGTCAATTTGCAATGGAAAAAGAAGACTACTTACTACCAGGTTACCGTGATGTACCTCAACTAGTACAACATGGTTTACCATTAAGAGAAGCTTTCTTATGGTCTCGTGGTCACGTAGCAGGGAACTACTACGCGGAAGATTTAAATGCATTACCACCACAAATTATCATTGGTGCTCAATACATCCAAGCAGCTGGTGTTGCTTTAGGATTGAAAAAACGTGGAAAGGAAAATGTTGTATTCACTTATACTGGTGACGGCGGTTCTTCACAAGGGGACTTCTATGAAGCAATTAACTTTGCTGGTGCTTACCAAGCAAACGGTGTCTTCATTATCCAAAACAATGGTTTTGCGATTTCTACACCTCGTGAAAAACAAACAGCGGCTAAAACTTTAGCTCAAAAAGCTGTTGCAGCAGGAATTCCTGGTATTCAAGTTGATGGTATGGATCCATTAGCAGTTTACGCAATTGCAAAAGAAGCACGCGATTGGTCAGCTGCAGGAAACGGTCCAGTTTTAATTGAAACATTAACCTATCGTTATGGTCCACATACTTTATCTGGAGACGATCCAACACGTTACCGTTCAAAAGAAATGGATGACGAATGGGTACAAAAAGATCCATTGACTCGTTTCCGTAAATATCTAACAGATAAAGGCTTATGGTCTGAAGCAAAAGAAGAAGAAATTATTGAAAAAACAAAAGAAGAAATCAAAGTAGCGATTGCAGAAGCGGATAAAGCGCCAAAACAAAAAGTTTCTGATTTCTTGAAAAATATGTTTGAAGTTCAACCTCAAACAATTAAAGAACAAATTGCATTTTATGAAGCGAAGGAGTCGAAATAAAAATGGCACAAAAAACTATGATCCAAGCAATTACAGATGCCTTAGCTCTTGAATTAGAGAAAGACGAAAATGTCTTAATCTTCGGTGAAGACGTTGGTAACAACGGTGGGGTTTTCCGTGCAACTGAAGGTTTACAAGAAAAATTTGGTGAAGACCGCGTCTTCGATACACCTTTAGCTGAATCTGGTATCGGTGGATTGGCTTTCGGTCTTGCCTTGCAAGGTTACCGTCCAGTTCCTGAAATCCAATTCTTTGGTTTCGTTTTTGAAGTATTTGACGAAATCGTTGGTCAAATGGCTCGTACGCGTTACCGTATGGGTGGAACTCGTAATATGCCAATTACTGTTCGTGCCCCATTTGGTGGTGGTGTTCATACACCAGAACTTCACTCAGATAACTTAGAAGGATTAATCGCACAATCACCAGGTGTTCGTGTTGTTATTCCATCAAACCCTTACGATGCAAAAGGACTATTAATTTCATCAATTCGTAGCAACGATCCAGTTGTCTACTTAGAGCACATGAAATTATACCGTTCATTCCGTGAGGAAGTGCCAGACGAAGCTTATGAAGTGCCTTTAGATAAAGCGGCTGTAACTCGTGAAGGAACAGACGTATCAATCATCACTTACGGCGCTATGGTTCGTGAAGCGATTAAAGCAGCTGATAGCTTAGCGAAAGACAATATTTCAGCAGAAATCATTGACTTACGTACAGTGGCTCCTTTAGATGTGGAAACAATTATTAACTCTGTTGAAAAAACTGGCCGTGTGGTTGTCGTTCAAGAAGCACAAAAACAAGCTGGCGTTGGCGCTATGGTTGTTTCTGAAATTTCTGAACGTGCCGTATTATCATTAGAAGCACCAATCGGACGTGTATCTGCTCCAGATACAATCTTCCCATTCGGGCAAGCAGAAAATATCTGGTTACCAAATGCGAAAGATATCGAAGCAAAAGCTAGAGAAATCGTCGAATTTTAATAGTTATTCGAAGTAGATAAACGAAGAATTAAACAGGTGGAATACGGCTATAGGCATGAAATGTTCAGCTACTATAGTCGTTTCCCCGCGTTTTGCTCCTAAGAAAATAGACAGATCCAACGAAGAAGGGAAGACTTAAAAAATGGCTTATCAGTTTAAATTACCGGATATCGGTGAAGGGATTGCCGAAGGCGAAATCGTTAAATGGTTTGTAAAACCTGGCGATACAATCAACGAAGACGATACGTTATTAGAAGTACAAAATGACAAATCAGTGGAAGAAATTCCATCACCAGTAACAGGTACTGTAAAAAATATTGTTGTACCAGAAGGAACAGTTGCAAACGTTGGTGACGTGTTAATCGAAATCGACGCACCTGGTCACGAAGATAACGATGCAGCACCAGCAGCTCCTGCACAAGAACAAACACCAGCACAACCTGCTGCTGTACCAACAACAGAAGCAGCTGGCGGATTTTTCCAATTCAAATTACCAGACATCGGTGAAGGAATTGCCGAAGGCGAAATCGTTAAATGGTTCGTTAAAGCTGGCGACACAATTAATGAAGATGATTCATTATTAGAAGTACAAAATGACAAATCAGTAGAAGAAATTCCATCACCAGTAACAGGTACTGTAAAAAATATCGTTGTACCAGAAGGAACAGTTGCCAATGTTGGTGACGTGTTAGTTGAAATTGACGCACCTGGTCATAATTCAGCAGCACCGGCAGCCGCAGCACCAGCTACTGACGCTCCTAAAGCGGAAGCATCAGCTCCAGCCGCTTCAACAGGCGTAGTTGCAGCCGCTGATCCAAACAAACGCGTTTTAGCAATGCCATCTGTTCGTCAGTATGCGCGTGAAAAAGACGTTGATATTACACAAGTAACTGCAACTGGTAAAGGTGGCCGTGTCATTAAAGCGGATATTGATGCCTTTGTCTCTGGTGGTTCTCAAGCAGCACCAGCTACTGAAGCTGCCGCAACAGAAGCAGCACCTAAAGCGGAAGCAGCTGCACCTAAAGCAGCGCCAAAAGCCTTTACTTCTGATTTAGGCGAAATGGAAACACGTGAAAAAATGACACCAACACGTAAAGCAATTGCTAAAGCAATGGTTAACAGCAAACACACTGCTCCTCACGTAACATTACATGATGAAGTAGAAGTTTCTAAATTATGGGATCACCGTAAGAAATTTAAAGATGTTGCTGCTGCAAATGGTACAAAATTAACATTCTTACCATACGTTGTAAAAGCATTGACTTCAACTGTTCAAAAATTCCCAATCTTGAATGCATCAATCGATGACGCAGCACAAGAAATTGTTTACAAAAATTACTTTAACATTGGTATCGCTACTGATACAGATCATGGCTTATATGTACCAAATGTTAAAAATGCTAATACGAAGAGCATGTTTGCTATCGCTGATGAAATCAACGAAAAAGCAGCATTGGCTATCGAAGGTAAATTAACTGCACAAGATATGCGTGATGGTACAATCACAATTAGTAACATTGGTTCAGTCGGTGGCGGCTGGTTTACACCAGTAATCAACTACCCTGAAGTTGCTATTTTAGGCGTTGGTACAATTGCACAAGAACCAGTTGTTAATGCAGACGGCGAAATCGTTGTGGGACGCATGATGAAATTATCATTAAGCTTTGACCACCGTATCGTTGACGGCGCAACTGCTCAAAAAGCAATGAACAACATTAAACGCTTATTAGCTGATCCAGAATTACTATTAATGGAAGGATGATTAACAAATGGTAGTAGGAGATTTCGCCATTGAACTAGATACAGTCGTAATCGGAGCTGGTCCTGGAGGATACGTTGCCGCAATTCGTGCCGCAGAAATGGGTCAAAAAGTTGCGATTATCGAACGTGAATACATCGGAGGCGTTTGTTTAAACGTTGGATGTATTCCTTCAAAAGCTTTAATTGCTGCTGGACATCATTACCAAGAAGCACAAGATTCTTCAACTTTTGGTGTAACAGCTAAAGGAGTCGAATTAGACTTTGCAAAAACACAAGACTGGAAAGATAACACAGTTGTTAAATCATTAACAGGCGGCGTTGGCATGTTATTGAAAAAACACAAAGTGGAAATTATTGAAGGCGAAGCATTCTTCGTTGACGAAAATACATTGCGTGTTATTCACCCAGACTCAGCACAAACTTACTCATTCAATAATGCTATTGTAGCAACAGGTTCTCGTCCAATTGAAATCCCAGGATTCAAATTTGGCGGACGCGTGTTAGATTCTACAGGCGGTTTAAACTTAAAAGAAGTTCCTAAAAAATTCGTTATTATCGGTGGCGGTGTCATCGGTGCTGAATTAGGTGGCGCTTATGCTAACTTAGGTTCAGAAGTAACAATTTTAGAAGGTAGCCCATCAATTTTACCAACTTATGAAAAAGATATGGTTAAAGTTGTCACAGACGACTTCAAGAAGAAAAACGTAACAATCGTGACTTCTGCAATGGCTAAAGAAGCTGTTGACAATGGCGATAGCGTCACTGTTAAATATGAAGTTAACGGAAAAGAAGAAAGTGTTGAAGCAGATTACGTAATGGTCACTGTTGGACGTCGTCCAAACACAGACGACTTAGGCTTAGAACAAGCGGGCGTTGAAATTGGCGAACGTGGTTTAATCCCAGTTGACAACCAAGGACGTACTAACGTGAAAAACATCTTCGCAATCGGCGACATCGTACCAGGTGCTGCGTTAGCGCATAAAGCAAGCTACGAAGCAAAAATTGCTGCTGAAGCAATTTCTGGTAAGAAAGTTGCAGTTGATTACAAAGCAATGCCAGCTGTTGCCTTTACTGATCCAGAATTGGCAAGCGTTGGTATGACTGTTGCAGAAGCAAAAGAAGCGGGAATCGAAGCAAAAGGCTACAAATTCCCATTTGCTGGTAACGGCCGTGCAATCTCTTTAGATAAAACTGAAGGATTCATGCGTTTAGTTACAACTGTAGAAGACAATGTCATCATCGGTGCACAAATTGCCGGTGTCGGTGCAAGTGACATGATTTCTGAATTAGCTTTAGCTATTGAATCTGGCATGAATGCAGAAGACATTGCTTTAACAATCCACCCACACCCATCATTGGGCGAAATTACTATGGATACAGCTGAATTGGCTTTAGGTTTACCAATTCATATTTAATAGTATCACTTTGTCGCACGACAGATATAATGCGCCTTTTGCACTTGTTGCATTAGCCACAGCAAGTGCAAAAGGTGTAAAAAAAACAACGACTTCTCGGAGTCGTTGTTTTTTTTATGCTCTGTTCTTTCTTTTACGGTATTTAAGAGGTGTTTCACCCGTTTCTTGTTTAAAGATACGGACAAAATAGCTATCTTCAACAAACCCTAAATCTTCACTGATTTGGGCGATCGTTTTATCTGTCTCCAAAAGAAGCTGTTTAGCCCATGTGATTTTTAATTGTCGATAAAATTGACTAAAGGGAATACCAAACTCCTCTTTTAATAAACGACTTAAATACGTCGGTGTCAAATGAACAAGGTCTGCCAGTTCTTGTAAATTTAAACGCAGCGATTTGTTTTCCCAAAGGGCATCTAAAACCGGTTGTAATTGCTTATTTTTAGTTTGATAGGCACTTGAAGGAGTTAATTGAGCAGTTAATAAAGTTTGTTGAATATCTTTTTGGATCATATTCAATGGCTCCAGCTCTTCTTTTCGCGAACTAATCTGTAAGGATTGTTTGTACGTATTGATTAAATAATCTTTTTTGATGGCTTCAGAAATAATATATTGGCTTAGATCAGCGATTAATGTCGCGCTCTTTTCTAAGTCTGCTAGTTCTAAAACGGGGTATTGTTGATACAGCTCTTGGTGTGTTACTAAAAATTCTTGAATGAAGGCATCATTCATGGTTAAAACCTGTTCTAACTCTTCTTGGTGATCTTCGAGCAAAACTTCACCAGCCATAATGGCTCCTACATACTGGTCATCAACAATAATGGGGATGGCCATATCAACGATGTTAAAGTGACAGCGGTAGATAAAAGGCTGACCAGTGCGAACAGCTTCCAAGCCACCACGAGCATCACATTTTTCACAAAGTTTCGAGAGCTCAGGGGAGTGACGTACCAGTTGGCAAAAGGGTTGAACTTGGCTATGTTTCGTCACAGGTCGACCTTTATAATCGACTAAAATAATGGCTAAACGAGTGCTTAAGGCCAATGATTCTTGCAATTTTTCCCACTTTTCTAAATCTAAAATATTTTTTAATTCTACAGTCATAAGGCAATCCTTCAATCTAAAGTTTAAAAATCATAATATTTTATTATTTCACAAAATAATTCTATCATTTTTTTGCAAGAAAACGATACCAAAAGTTCAATGCTTTTTTGGTGAAAGCGTTTTATACTAT